>JALOLQ010000026.1 GCA_025455895.1 Solirubrobacteraceae bacterium | reverse complement strand
CCGGGATCGAGGCCGCGGTTCCGCCGGCCGCCGCGGCGGGGGACCGCTACCCCGAGCCGCAGATGGCGGCGTTGGACCGCGAGCAGGCCGCCGGATCTTAGGAAGGTTCTAGGACCCCTTTAGCGATCGTTGATCCCCGCGCGAGAGCATGAGCCCTGCGAAACGCACCTCGCACCACATAGCACTTTCGAGTGCACCTCCTCCCAGAAGCACCACGACCGGCCCGCGCAAGCGGGCCGGTCTGCGTCCCGGGGCCCCGGCCCGCGGGGCGCCGAAGTCTTAGCCGCCGCGCAGCGCCCGTTTAGCGCCGGTTGAGCGCCGCCCGGCATGCTGTGCGCAGCGATCGATTCGCAAGTGCACCTCCTCCCAGAGCACCGGCCGGCCCGCCTCGAGCGGGCCGGTTGCCGTTCCGGGGTCAGTCCGCCGGGCCGGCGGGGGTGCGGCGGCGGATCCGCACCGCCTCGACGCGGTTCTCGCGCACCGACTCGACCCGGATCGAGTAGCCGTCGGCGGTGACGACGTCCCCGCGCTTGGGCAGCCGGCCGAGCTCGTCGAACACGAGCCCGCCGACCGAGTTGTAGGCATCGCTCTCGACGGGCAGCTCGACGCCGTGGTCGGCGAGGTCGCTGATCGCCACATGGCCGCGCACGAACCAGTCGCCGTTGGCCAGCAGCCGCACGGCGCCGCCGGCCGGGTCGGTCTCGTCGTCGATCTCGCCGACGACCTCCTCGACGATGTCCTCGACGGTCACCAGGCCGGCGGTGCGGCCGTACTCGTCCACCACCACCGCCAGCGACGAGCGCTCGCGCTGCAGGTCGGCGAGCAGGTCGTCGAGCGGCTTGGTCTCCGGCACGATCAGCGCCGGCTTCACGAGCCCCTCGAGCGAGGCCTGCGGGCCCTCGGCCATCAGCAGGCGGGCGAGCGAGTTGGCGTGCACCGTGCCGCGCACGCGGTCGTTGCTCTCGTCCTCGGTGACCACCAGGCGCGTGTGGCCCGAGGAGACGCAGCGGCGCAGCGCCGTCTCCACGTCGTCGGCGACGTCGACGGTGACCACCGCGGGGATCGGCGTCATCACCTGGCGGGCCTCCTGCTCGTGGAGGTGGAAGACGCCGGCGAGCATCCCCGCCTCGCCGGGGTCGAGCTTGCCGCCGAGCTGGGCCTGGGAGATCAGGAGCTTGAGGTCCTCGGGCGCCGCCCCGCCCTCGAACCCGGCGTCCGGGTCGATCCCCATCAGCCGCAGGATCGCGTTGGCCGCGCCGTTGAGGGCGGCGATGAACGGCCGCATCACGAGCTCGAACACGCCGAGCGGCCGGGCGCAGGCCCGCGCGACGCGCTCGGCCTTGACGATCGCGAAGATCTTCGGCACCTGCTCGCCCGCGATCACGTGGACCGAGGTCACGATCACGTAGGCCAGACCGACGGCGATCGCGAGCGACGCCGCCTCGGACAGCGTCTCGCCGAGCAGCGGCTCGATCAGCGTGGCGATCGCCGGCTCGCCGAGGAAGCCGATGCCCAGCGAGGCGAGCGTGATCCCGAACTGGCAGGCCGACAGGTACTGGCTGAGGTCCTCCTGCTGGCGCAGGGCGCGCTCGGCGCCGCGCAGGCCCTCACGGGCCTGCTCCTGGAGCCGGCCGCGGTTGGCGCGCACGAGCGCGAACTCGGCCGCGACGAAGAACCCGTTGACCAGGACGAGCACGAGGACCGCGGCGATCAGCAGCGCGGTCATGGGCGCGGAGCGGGTGAGCCGCTACTTCGAGGGAGGTCGTCGGGCACGCGCGATCAGCTGCGGCGAGCCTACCAAGCGGCCCCTACGATGCCACCCGTGCGCATCGTCAGCCTCGTCCCCCACGCCACCGAGCTGCTGTTCGCGCTCGGCCTCGGCGACGACGTCGTCGGCGTCACCCACGAGTGCGACTTCCCCGAGCCGGCGCGCGAGCTGCCCCACGTGACCCGGGACGCGCTCCCGCCGGGGCTCAGCGCCGCCGAGATCGACGCCCAGGTCCGCGAGCGCACCGCCGGGGGCGACGCGATCTACGTCCTGGACGAGGCGCTCCTGGCCGAGCTCGAACCGGACCTGATCGTCACCCAGGCGCTGTGCCCGGTGTGCGCGGTGAGCTACGACGAGGTGCAGGCCGTGGCCGAGCGGCTGGCGCCGTGCCCGCAGGTGGTCGCGCTCGACCCGACGACGTTCGGCGAGACGATGGGCGACGTGCGCACCGTGGCGCAGGCCACCGGGGCCCAGCGCGCCGCGCTCGAGCTGATCGCGCGCCAGCGCGCCCGGGTGGACGCCGTCCGCGAGGCGGTCGCCGGCGCCGAGCCGGTGCCGGTGGCCGCGATCGAGTGGCTCGACCCCGTCTTCGTCGCCGGGCACTGGACGCCGCAGCTCATCGAGCTGGCGGGCGGGATCGACGTGCTCGGGTTCGCCGGCGAGCCCTCGGTGCAGACGAGCTGGGAGGCGGTCGCCGCCGCCGCCCCGGAGATCGTCATCGCGATGCCCTGCGGCTACGACGCCGCCCGCGCGCTCGAGGAGGCCGAGGCGCACGCCGCCGACCTCGCCCGGGTGGGGGCGCGGCGGATCGTCGCGGTGGATGCGGCCGCGACGTTCTCGCGGCCCGGGCCGCGGCTCGTGGACGGGCTCGAGGCGCTCGCGCACGTCCTGCATCCCGCGCGCGTGCCGCAGACGCCGACGCCGGTGCTCGAGGTCGAGCTCAGATGACCGCGAACGACGCGGCGACGCAGCCCGCCGAGAGCAGCCCGCAGCCCACGTAGCCGAGCAGCGGCACGCGCCGCTCGTCGGCGACGCGGAAGAGCAGGCCCGCGGCCAGGCCGGCCAGCAGGCCGCCGACGTGCCCGCCGATCGAGATGTTCGGCAGCACGAACGACAGCACGAGGTTCAGGCCGATGAGGGCCATGATCCCGCTGCGCAGCGGGTCGAACCCGCGGCGGTGGATCTCGACGAGCGTCGCGCCCATCAGCCCGAACACCGCGCCGGAGGCGCCGACCGTGACGGCCAGCGGCTCGAGCAGGAGCGCGCCGAACGAGCCGCCGAGCAGCGCGGTCAGGTAGACGACGGCGAAGCGCACCGAGCCCATCACGGGCTCGAGCTCGCGGCCGAGGATCCACAGCAGGTACATGTTGAACGCGATGTGCAGGAAGCCGCCGTGGAGGAAGCCGCCGGTGACCAGCCGCCACCAGTCGCCCTGCTCGACCGCCGGGCCCCAGAGCGCGAGCTCGCGGAACAGCGCGTCGCCCCCGCCGCCGCCGAACGACATCCGCCCGCTGGCCAGGAAGAGGATGACGTTGACGACGATCAGCGCGATCGTCACCGGGATCGCCTCCGCGCCGACCGCGCTCGTGGCGGGCAGGCGCCGGACCTGCGTCGTCTGGCGCGAGCACTCCGGGCAGCGCATGCCGACCGGGCTCGGCGTCATGCAGTCCGGGCAGATCGGGCGCCCGCACGAGGAGCAGGCGACCCGCGTCTCCCGGCCCGGGTGTCGGTAGCAGACGTCCTGGGCGGTGGTGGCCATCGCCGCCAACGCTAGATGATCGGCGGGAGCCGGACGCGCAGCAGCGTCCGGCGCGGCGCGGGGGCCGGCTGCTCGACCGCGACGAGCACCTCGTGCACCCCGCGCAGCCCGCCGAGCTCCCAGCGCCCGCGGCCGTCCGGCCCCACCTCGACGAGCGGACCGGGCTCGGGCAGGCGCGGCGGCGCGGCGCCGCGCAGCAGCCACAGCCGGTAGGCGGCGCCCTCGGGAGCGGGCGGCAGGTGGTGCGCCTCGAGCGTGCCGTGGTCGCCGAGCAGCAGCAGGCGCGCCTCGCCCGCCGGCGCGTGCTCGACGGAGACGGTCGCCGGGATCTCGCGCGCCATGTGGCCGGCGGCCTGCGCCCGCGCCTCGGCGCGGACGACGGCCATGATCCGCTCCTTGAGGTACGGCGGCGGCTCGATCGGCGGGGCGTCGTCGCCGGGGAGCTTGTCGGAGGAGGGAACGGTCATGGCGCGGCCCGTGCGGCGGAGAGGGCTCAGACGGTGTGGCGAAGGTACGCCCGCCGCCGGGCGCGCGGATCAGCGCCGCAGCCGGCGCTCGATCTCGCCCGCCACCGTGCGCACCGCACCGGCGGCGAACGCGGCGGGATGAGCGTCGCCGGGACGGGCGCGCCCGCGGCGCCGACGGGCCTGCAAGACGGCGACCCCGCCGGCGGCGAGCGTGCCGATCGCGGCGGCCGCGGCGGGACGCACCCAGGTCCGCGGGTCGTGCAGCGCGCGCAGCTCCCAGGCCTCGAGCTCGTCGGCGGCGAGCGCGCTGATCGTGGCGAGGGTGTCCTCGAGGTGCGCGGTGAGGTGCTCGGGCGGCTCGACCGGGGCGAGCGCGCGGCTGAGCAGCGCCTCGAGGTCGCCGGGCGGGTGCTGGGCGCTCACCTCAGGCCTCCTGCGGCTCGCGCACGAGCCCCTCGAGCTGCCGGATCGCGCGATGGATCAGCACCTTCGTGGCGCCGTCGGTGCGGTCGAGCGCCCGCGCGATCTCCTTGTTGTCCATGCCGAGCGCGAAGCGCATGATCAGCGCCTCGCGGCGGTCGTCCGGCAGCTCCTGCACCGCTTCGAGGATCCGGCGCAGCTCGTCGCGCCCCTCGACGAGGTCCTCGGTCGTGTGCAGCGCATCGGGCTCGGCGACGCTGTCCAGCGCCGTCTGCGGCTTGCGCGCGCGGTCGCGGTAGTGGTTCGCGGCGAGGTTGTGCGCGATCCGGATCAGCCACGGGCGCAGCGGCCGGCCCTGCGACTCGCGCAGCGCCCGCTCGAAGTGCCGGTAGGCCTGGAGGAACGTCTGCTCGGTGAGGTCCTCGGCGTCGTGGTGGTTGCCCACCCGGTAGTACGAGTACGAGTAGACGTCGCGCAGGTGCGCCCGGTACAGCTCGGTGAAGCGACGGTCGAGCTCGGCCTTGTCCACGCCCGGCAGCGTAGTCCGTCGCCGCGGCGCTCATCCGACGACCTTCGTGCCGACCACGCGCCGCGGGCGCGTGATCTCGTCGGCGAAGCCGGTCGCGGTCGCCCGGCCGGCGACCACGGCGGCCAGCGCGCTCGTCGCGGGCGCGCGCACGCGGGCCTGCTCGAGCCGATGGGCGAGCAGCGGGAGCGTGTCGAGCGCCTCGGCGACCTGGCCGATCGCCGGCTGGATCTCGTGCGAGGGGACGCCGCGGGCGAGCAGCTCGCCGGCCCGCCGGTTCCTTCCGCCGGCCGCGACGACGGACGCGACGAGGTCGCCCGCCCCGGCGAGGCCGATCAGCGTCTCCTGGCGCGCGCCGAGCCGCTCGGCCGAGCGCGCGACCTCCGCGAACACCTTGCCGGCCGCCGAGCCGGACGCGTTCGGCCCGGCCGCGGAGGCGGTGGCCGCCGCCAGCACGGCCGCGTTCTTCGCCACGCCGGCGAGGTCCACCCCGGCGACGTCGAGCGTCGTCTCGACGTCGAAGCCGGCGTCGGCGAGCGCGCGGCGCACCCGCGCGACGAGGTCCGGGTCCGCGGACGCGACGACGAGCGACGCGCCGTGCTCGACGGCGTCAGCGGCGTGGCCCGGGCCGCCCAGGCAGCCGACGGGGTGGCCGGGGAAGCGCGCCGCGCAGAAGGCGCTGGGCAGGTCTCCCGACGGGCCGACGAGGCCCTTCGAGCACACGAGCACGCCGGTCCCGGGCGCGAGCCGCCCGCCGAGGTCGCCGGCGACGGCGGGCAGGGCGCGGGCCGGGACCGCGAGCACGACGGCGTCGGCGTCGGCGAGCGCGAGGTCGCCGCCGCGCTGCGGGCGGATGGCGTCCGGCAGGCGCACGCCCGGCAGGTAGCGGCGGTTCTCGCGGTCGGCGAGCAGCGTGCGCGCCTGCTCGGCGGTGCGGCAGCCGAGGTCCACGGTGATCCCGGCGCGGCTCAGGGCGACGGCGAGTCCGGTGCCCCACGATCCGGCGCCGATCACGGCGACCCGGCGCAGCGGCGCGCTGCCGCCGAGCGCCTCCCACTGCAGCTCGACGCACGGCCAGATCCGGTCGGTGACGGCCTTGGCCAGCGCCGGCGAGGGCTGCTCGACCTGCGGGAAGCGCAGCGCGCGCCCGGCGCGGATCGTCACGCGGTGCGGGCGGATCCGCCAGCCGCGGCGGATCGTCTCGGTGCCGATCACGGCGACGGGCGCGACGGCCGCGCCGGTCTCCAGCGCAAGGCGGCCGACGCCGCGGCGCGGATGGCCGAGCGGTCCGGGGCGCACCCGCGTGCCCTCGGGGAAGATCATCACCGCGTCGCCGCGCTCGAGGATCTCGCGCGCGGTGCGCATCGAGTCCGCGTCGCCGGTGCCGCGGTCGATCGGGAACGCGCCCAGCGAGGAGATGAACCACGAGGCCAGGCGCCCGTAGAGGCCGGGCTTCGTGAACAGCTCCTTCTTGGCGACGAAGTAGATCGGCCGGTCCACCATCGCCCCGATCACGAACGGATCGAGGAACGAGCGGTGGTTGGCCGCGAGGATCAGCGGGCCGTCCTTCGGGAGGTGCTCGCGGCCGATCCGCCCGAGCCGGAACCAGACCCGGAAGAACGGCGTCATCGTCAGCCGCGCCAGGCGCAGCAGCACGCGGTTCACGCCGCGCGTGCGGGCCCGCTCGAGCAGCTCCTCCTGGTCCATGACAGCGATACCGCGCCCGGCTCGCGGGGTTACACGGAGGCGCGGGTAGCATGCGCGCCATGGCCCTCGATCGAGCCCGAACCCTCCGCGGCGCCCTGGCGGGCGCGGCCGCCGCCGGCGTCTGGGCGCTCCAGCAGCCGCTCGACCGGCGCGTCTTCGGCGTGCCCTACGACGACACCGAACTGCTGGCGAAGGCCGTCACCCGCGGGCCGGCCTGGCCGCTGGTGGGAAGCGTGATGCACCTGGCGAACGGCGCGCTGTTCGGGGCCGTGTACGCGAACGTCGCACCGCGGGTGCCGCTGCCCTCGTGGGCGCGGGGGCCCGCCGCCGGGATGGCCGAGCACCTGCTCTCCTGGCCGCTCGTCGGGCTGACCGACCGCTTCCATCCGGCGCGCGACGAGCTGCCGTCGCTCTCGGGCAGCGGCGCCGCGTTCGCGCAGGCGACCTGGCGCCACCTCGTGTTCGGCGTCGTGCTCGGCGAGCTCGAGCGGCGCCTGAACGCGCCGCAGGACGAGGAGGTCCCCGCCTACGAGCACGTGGCCGGGCAGAACGGCCACGGGGACCTGGCCGCGACCGTCACCGTGCACCCCGCGGGCGCCTGAGCGGCGACGCGCCCAACCGGCGCTCAAGCCCCGCGCGATCGGGGACGATGCACCGGGTAGCAGCACGATCACGATGTCCGTCGCCCCCGACACCTTCGCCCGCCTGCACTCCGGCCACCTCGTGTGGGTGGAGGCCGTGGACGGCGACACCGCGCGCGTGGTCCTGCTCGAGCGCCATCCGCCCGAGGTCGTGAGCGTCGCGGCGACGGACCTCGTCGGCGGCACCGCGCCGCGGCCGATGCCGGCTCCGGGCGTGACGCCGGTCGTGGCCGTCGAGCCCGACGTCGCGGGCTGACGCGCGGCGCAAGCCGGAGGCGGGATTCGAACCCGCGACCTACCGCTTACAAGGCGGTTGCTCTGGCCAGCTGAGCTACTCCGGCGTGCCGGGGGACCGTAGCGACGCGACGAACCGCGCGCGAGCGGGTACCGTTCGCGCATGACCGAGCGCATGGAGCGCCTGCGGGACGCCGGGTCGGACGCCGTCCAGCAGGGCGTCGAGGCCGCGCAGCGCGGCGTCGAGCGCGCCCAGGACGCGGTCAGCCTCGCGGCCGCCTCGGCGCGCACGCAGGCCGAGGACGCGGCCGAGCGGGCGGCGGCGGTCGTCGCGAAGGTCAAGCCGCGGCTGCGCGGCGTCGTGCACGAGTACTCGTTCTTCGCCGCGCTCCTGCTCGGCGCGTTCCTCATCATCCGTGCCGAGGGCGCCGTGGCGACGACCGCGATGGCGATCTACGCGGCCGGGATCTGCGGCCTCTTCGGGATCAGCGCGCTCTACCACCGCGTCACGTGGAAGCCCCGGGCCCGCGTGTGGATGAAGCGCCTGGACCACTCGATGATCTTCGTCTTCATCGCCGCGAGCGTCACCCCGTTCGCGCTGCTCGCGGCCGACGGCGCGCTGGCGATCACGATCCTCTGCGTGGCCTGGGGCGGGGCGATCGCCGGCGTCGTGCTCTCGCTGGCCTGGATCGGGGCGCCGAAGTGGGTCAGCGCGATCGTGTACGTCGCGCTCGGGCTCGTCGGGGCCGCGCTGGCGCCGGACCTCATCGCCTCGCTGGGCTGGACCGCTGCGCTCGGCGTCGCCCTCGGCGGCGTGCTCTACATCATCGGGGCCGTGATCTACGCCGCCGAGCGGCCCGATCCGGCGCCGGCCGTCTTCGGCTACCACGAGATCTTCCACAGCCTCGTGACCGGCGCCGCGGCCACGCACTACGCCGTGATCGCCTTCGCGCTGCTGCCGCTCGCGGCGTAGGTATTCCCCGCAACCAGCGGGGTCGGCCGACGTTCCGGCGGGCATGACGGATAGCGTTGCGCCCCGTCGGTCCCGGTTCCCTCGCCCTGGAGGCTCCCCTGCGATGTCCGACGTCGCCCTCGACCAGCAGGACACCGAATACGCGCAGCGCATGCACGCCGCGGCCCTCGAGGGCCCGCGGACGATCGTGCTGCGCCGTGAGCACCTGCGGATCGGGCGCCGCGACTCGGTCTCCGAGACGCGCCTGCACGTGGCGGCGGTCGGCGACGGGGACAGCGAGGCGTGCGTGCTGGAGTGGCCGCGCGGCGTGATCGTCGCCGCGGCGCGCTACCGCGACCCGGTGACGGGGGCCGAGCCGAGCCCCGCGTTCACGGAGCTCACCGCGCGCGCCCGCCGGGCGCCGGTGATCCCGCCGGTCTGAGACCGGCGACGGCGCCCGCCCGGCGGTCCCGGGCGGGCTGAGACCTAGAGAACGACGTTGCGGGTGCCGAGGTGCCCGGTGACCTTGCGCTTGACGCGCTGCAGGGCGTTGTCGACGGCCTTCGTCTCGCAGCTGATCAGCGCGCCGATCTCCTCGTAGGAGCGGCCGTCGAGGTACAGCGAGAGCACCCGCGACTCGAGCTCGGAGAGCGTGGTCGACAGGCAGCCGACGAGCGAGCGCAGCTCCTCGGAGGAGATCACCTGGCTGGCGGGATCGTGCGTGGACGGCCCCGGCAGGATCTCGTCGAGCGTCGGCTCGCCGTCGGACGCGCCGGCCGGCGTGGAGGCGAACGAGACGTACTGGTTCAGCGGCACGTGCTTGTTGCGCGTCGCGGTCTTCACCGCGGTGATGATCTGGCGCGTGATGCACAGCTCCGCGAAGTTGCGGAAGCTCGACTCGCGGTCGGTCCGGTAGTCGCGGATCGCCTTGTAGAGGCCGACCAGGCCCTCCTGGATCAGGTCGTCGGCGTCGCCGCCGGCGAGGAAGTACGACGAGGCCTTGAGCCGCACGAAACCGTAGTAGCGGCGGACGAGACGATCGTACGCGGTGGCATCACCCTGCTTGGCCAGGGCGATCAGGTAGCCGTCGTCGACCTGGACCTGACCTTGAGACGATGCGGAAAGACGTGCCACGAGAAGTCCTTTCCTTCCCTGAGCAGGGAAAGTTGTGGAGATCTCAGTGGCGCACTCCTCCCCTGGCGCCAGCTGCGAACCGGTGAAGCTCTACGTTTCTCGACCTGAGGTTGACCCTCAAGTCCCGGGGTTTATCCCACAGTTATGAAGCGCTGTCAACCCGGCGCTGCAAGATCCCGTACAACAGCGCGGCGGCGGCGGCGCTGACGTTCAGCGAGTCGAGCCGGCCGCGCAGCGGCAGCTTCACGAGCCCGTCGCAGGAGGCGGCCACGCGCGGGCGCAGGCCCTTGCCCTCGGCGCCGAGGACGAGGACCACCCCGCCGGTCCAGTCCGGCTCCAGATAGTGGACCGCCTCCTCGGTCGCGTCGGCGCCCCAGCACCAGCACCCGGCCTCCTTGGCCTCGCCCAGGAACTCGGCGAGGTTGCGCACCCGGGCGATCGGCAGCCATTCGACCGCCCCGGCCGAGGCCTTGCAGGCCGCCGGCGTCACCTCGGCCGAGCGCCGCTCGGTGATGACGAGCCCGGTGGCCCCGACGCCCTCCGCGGTGCGGGCGATCGCTCCGAGGTTCTGGGGGTCCTGGACCTCGTCGAGGGCGACGATCAGGGGGCCGGGCGCGCGCAGCAGCTCCGCGGCGCCCGCGTAGTGGTAGCCGTCGACCCGGGCGGCGAGGCCCTGGTGGGCGTCGCTGGCGGCCCTGCGGGCGATCTCGGCCGGGTCGGCCGTGTGGACGGGCACGCCCGCCTCCCGCAGCCAGGGCTCGCGGGCCGCGCCGTGGGTGGCCCAGACCTCGTGCACGCGGCGCCGGCCGGCGCGCAGCGCCTCGTGGACGGCGTTGCGCCCGTAGATGACCATCACGGCCGCACGAGCTCGGGGCCCGCCGCGCCGTCGCGCACCTGCCACCCGCGGGCGGCGAGCTCGTCGCGCAGGCGATCGGCCTCGGGCCAGTCCTTGGCGGCGCGCGCGGCCTCGCGGGCCTCGAGCAGCGCCCGGGCCTCGGCGTCCGGGCCCTCCCCCTCCGCGGCCTCCAGGAGGGTCTCCAGCCCGAGCACCGTCAGCATCACGCGCAGGTCCGCGTCGCCGACCCCCTCGCGCTTGTTCGCCTCGCGCACCCAGTCGTAGAGGGCCTCGAGCGCCCGCGGGGTGTTGAAGTCGTCGGCCAGCGCGTCGAAGAACCGCTCGCGGACCGGGGTCAGGTCCTCGGGCGAGGGCCCGGGCGCGACGCGCCGGGCCGCCTCGCGCAGCCGCCGCGCGCTCGCCTGGGCGGCGGCCAGCGTCTCCTCGGAGAAGCGCAGCGGCTGGCGGTAGTGGCCGGTGGCGAAGAAGAGCACGACGGCGTCGCGGCCCCAGCGCTCGAGCACGTCGTGCAGGAGCGCGATGTTCCCGACGCTCTTGGCCATCTTCTCCTCGCCCATCTGGAGCATCCCGTTGTGCATCCAGATCCGCGCGAGCTCGGCGCCGCGGCCCATCCGGGTCTGCGCGGCCTCGTTCTCGTGGTGGGGGAAGATCAGGTCGTTGCCGCCGCCGTGGATGTCGAAGTCCACCCCGAGCAGCTCCTCGGCCATCGCCGAGCACTCGATGTGCCAGCCCGGGCGCCCGCGGCCCCAGGGCGCCTCCCAGGCGGTGTCCTCGCCCTCCTTCTGGGCCTTCCAGAGCGCGAAGTCGAGCGGGTCCTCCTTGCGGTCCGCGCCCTCCACGCCCTCGCCCTGGTCCATCCGGTCGATGTCGCGGTGCGAGAGCGTCCCGTACTGCGGGTCGCTGCGCACGCGGAAGTAGACGTCGCCGTCGACGGCGTACGCGCTGCCGTTGTCGAGCAGCGCCTGGATGAGCGCGATGATCGGGCCCATCGTCTCCGAGGCCAGCGGCTCGGCATCGGGGCGCCCCAGGCCCAGGCCGTCGGTGTCGGCCAGGTAGGCGGCCGTCATCTCGCGCGCGAGGTCGGCGCTCGGGACCGGCGGCTCGAGCGCCCGCGCCGCGTCGTAGATCTTGTCGTTGACGTCGGTGACGTTCGCGACGAACGTCACCG
>JALOLQ010000265.1 GCA_025455895.1 Solirubrobacteraceae bacterium | reverse complement strand
GGCCGGTGCGCCGCCGGGTCCTGGCCGCGCTGGACCACGAGCAGACCGTCTACCTCGAGGACGGCCGGCCCGTCACCGCCGTGCCGGCAACGCCGCCGCCGCCCGGGAGTTCCGCGTAGCGGCCACGGATCCGCACGGGCGCGATCCACGGATGGCGCGCCGGCGCTCGCCCGCCATCATCCTGGGTGTGATGCGCGCACGGATGCTCGCCCTGCTGCTGCTCCTCCGGCTCGCGCCCGCCACGGCGGGCGCCGCCGAGCCGTGGTCGGCGCCCGACCGCGTCTCCGGCGCGGCCAACGACCTGCTCGCCTACGACCTGGGCATCGACGCGCGCGGGCGCGCGCTCGCGACCTGGGAGGTCCTGCGCTGGCAGGACGCCGCGGGCGGCGGGCGCTTCGTCTTCGCCGGCCGGCGTGGGGCCACCCGGGCCCCGGGCGCCGCGGCGTTCGGCGCCACCTTCACCGTGCCGGCCTTCCGCGCGGGGCCCGTGCTCTACGGCGTCACGCGCGCCGTCGGGCTCGACCAGCGCTCACTCGGCTGGAGCCGCTGCGGCGAGCTGGCCACCGTGCGCGCCCGGTTCGGCACCTCGAGCGGCGGCTTCGGCGCGCCGCGCACGATCGCCACGGCGCGTGGGCCGGGCGGGGACCCCGACCCGGCCGTGGCCGCCGACGGCGCCGGGATCGTGCTCGCCGGCTGGGCCGCCTCCGGCGGCGGGACCTGCGCGACCTCGAGCATCCGCGTCGCGCTGCGGCGCCCCGGCGCCGCCGCGTTCGGCGCGCCTCAGGTCCTGCGCGGGAGCGGGCGCAACGAGACGCCGTCGGTCGCCGTCGGCCAGGGCGGCGACCTGCTCGCCGCCTGGGCGCGGCGGATCGGCGAGGGGCGCACGGTGATCGAGGCGCGCGTGCGCCGCGCCGGGGCGCCGTGGGGGCCGGTCGAGCGCCTGGGGACGAGCACCGTGGCCGGCCCGATCCGGACCGCGCTGCTGCAGAACGGCCGCGCGATCGTCGCCTGGGGAGCCCAGAGCATCAACGAGTCCACCGGCCTGCGCGCGAGCTTCCAGGTCGCCGTGCGCGCGGCCGGCGCGCGGGCGTTCAGCGCCACGCAGACGCTCGAGCAGGTCGCGACCGCCGTCCAGTACCCGCCGCGGCTCGGTCCCGTCCTCGCCGTCGCCGGCCGCGAGGCGCTGATCGCCTGGACCGGCCGCGACGGCGGCGCCTGGCGCGTGCGGGTCGCGCGCAGCGGCGCGTCGGGGCGCTTCGGCGCCGCGCAGACGGTCTCGCCGGCCGGCGCCGTGCTCGGGGATCTCGCGGCGCTGCCGGACGGCACGGCGCTCGTCGCGTGGGCGCGCCTCGACGACGAGGGGCTGCCGGTCGCCGGCGTCGGCGCCGCCGCGCGGCGCGCGGGCGCTGGGGCGTTCGGCCCCGCCGTGACGGTGAACCCGGGCGCGCTGCGCCTCCCGGGGGCGGCGCTCGACCCGGTCAGCCGGCGCCCGACCGTCGCCTGGGCCGAGCGGCTCGGCCCGGTGACGAGCGTGCGGACGATCACCGCCTACGTCCTGGCGGCCACGCGCTCGGCGCCGTAGCGCGCCGCCGGTAGGGTCGGGCGCCATGCCCGAGCCCCACGTCAGCCCGCTCGTCGCGCAGGCCAACGCCGCCGCCCGCGAGCGGCTCCCGTTCGCCGACACGCAGGACTTCGAGGACGCGCGCCGCGGCTTCGTCGGCCGCCGCGCCGAGCGCGAGATCCGCGACGCCGAGGGCCGCGTCGTCTGGGACCTCGACGCCTACGCGTTCCTCGAGGAGGGCGAGGCGCCCGCGGGCGTGCACCCGAGCCTCTGGCGCCAGGGGCGGCTCAACGCGATCCACGGCCTGTTCGAGCTGGCCGAGGGCATCTACCAGCTGCGCGGCTTCGACCTCTCGCACATGACGATCGTCGAGGGCGAGCGCGGGATCCTCGTCATCGACCCGTTGATCTCGACCGAGTGTGCCGCGGCCGCGCTCGCGCTGTATCGCGAGCACCGCGGCGAGCGCCCGGTCACCGGCCTGCTCTACACGCACAGCCACGCCGACCACTTCGGCGGCGCGCGCGGCGTCGTCGACGACGCCGACGTCGCCGCCGGGCGCGTGCCCGTGCTGGCGCCCGAGCACTTCCTCGAGCACGCGGTGAGCGAGAACGTCTACGCGGGCCCGGCGATGACCCGGCGCGCCACGTACATGTACGGCGCGCTGCTCGAGAAGGCCCCGCACGGCCAGGTCGGCGCGGGGCTGGGGCAGACGACCTCGCGCGGCACCCTGTCGCTGATCCCGCCGACGCTCGAGATCACGGAGACCGGCCAGGAGGAGACCGTCGACGGGATCCGGATGCGCTTCCAGATGACGCCCGGCGCCGAGGCCCCGGCCGAGATGCACATCCTGTTCCCGGACCGCCGGGCGCTGTGCGTCGCCGAGAACGCGACCCACAACCTCCACAACGTCCTCACGCCGCGCGGCGCGCTCGTGCGCGACGCGCGCCTGTGGTCGCGCTACCTCGACGAGGCGATCACGCTGTTCGCCGGCGCGGCCGACGTCGCCTTCGCCCAGCACCACTGGCCCGCCTGGGGCGAGGAGCGGATCACGGCCTGGCTCGCCCAGCAGCGCGACCTCTACGGCTACCTGCACGACCAGACCGTGCGGCTCATGAACCAGGGCCTCACCGGCAGCGAGATCGCCGAGCGCCTCGAGCTGCCGCCGGAGCTCGAGGCCCAGTGGCACTGCCGCGGCTACTACGGCTCGGTGAGCCACAACGCCAAGGCGGTCTACCAGCGCTACATGGGCTGGTACGACGGGCACCCGGGACGCCTGTGGAGCCATCCGCCGGAGGCGGCGGGCCCGCGCTACGTGGCGCTCGCCGGCGGCCCCGAGGCGCTGATGGAGCAGGCCCGCGCGGCGTTCGAGGCCGGCGACCTGCGCTGGGTCTGCGAGCTCACCGGGCACCTCGTGTTCGCCGATCCCGAGCACGGCGAGGCGCGCGAGCTGCAGGCGCGCGCGCTCGAGCAGCTCGCCTACGGCGCCGAGAACGGCACCTGGCGCAACATGTTCCTGATGGGCGCGCACGAGCTGCGCCACGGCCCGTCGGGGACCGCGGCGGCCCCGCCCGCCGACTTCGTGCGCCACCTCTCGACCGGGCAGCTCTTCGACGTGCTGGCGATCCGCGTCGACGGCCCGCGCGCCGGCCGCGTGGCACGGATCGTGCTGCGCTGGACGTTCCCCGACGCCGGCGAGCAGCACGAGATGACGCTCGAGCGCGGCGTGCTCACGCACCGCCCCGCGTGGCGCGAGCCGCAGGCCGACGCGACGATCAGCGTGGACCGCGCGACGCTCGAGGCGGTGCTCACCGGGCGCCGCGAGCTGCCGGAGGTCCTGGCCGCGGGCGAGATCGCGGTCGAGGGCGACGCGGCGAA
>JALOLQ010000264.1 GCA_025455895.1 Solirubrobacteraceae bacterium | reverse complement strand
CGCCAGCGCTCGTCCAGGACCCAGGCCCACTGGCCGCTGGCCTCCATCGCTGCCGCGACGGCCGCGAGGGTCGGGTCGGCGGGGAGGGGCAGGGCGGCGGTCACGGCGCGGAACGCTACCCGCCTTGCCGCCCGGCCCGCTAGGCCTTGCGCACGACGCTCGACTTCAGCTGCATCGGGCCGAACCCGTCCACCTTGCAGTCGATGTCGTGGTCGCCGACGCCGGGGGCGAGGCGGATGTTGCGGACCTTCGTGCCGACCTTGATCGGCCCGGACGCGCCCCTGACCTTGAGGTCCTTGATGACGGTGACCGTGTCGCCGTCGGCGAGCACGTTGCCGACGGCGTCGCGGATCACGTCCTGCGGCTCGGCGCCGGCGGCCTCGGGCGACCACTCGTGGGCGCACATCGAGCAGACGAGGAAGCCGCCGAGCTCGTAGGTGTGCTCGCTGGCGCACTCGGGGCAGGTGGGCGCATCGCTCATGGACGGCGACGATACGGCGATCGGCTCAGGCGCGCGCGCCGGGGAGCAGCCGCAGGTCCGCGGGGCGGCGCACGAGCCGGCCATCGCGCGCGGCCAGGTGCACGGCCTGCGCGCCCGGCCGCGAGCTGACGGCCTCGACGAGCCGGCCGCGCGGCGTGAGGTGGAGCATCGCGCCGTCCTCGAGCGCCCAGCCGGCGGGCACCGCCCCGCGGCGCACCGCGCGCTCGTGCCAGGCGGTCTGCTCGGGCAGCAGGTCCGCGTGGCATGAGAGCGAGCCGCGCACGAGCCCGAGCCCGGGTGCCGCGCGCGGCGCGCCGAGGCCGTTCGCCCAGCGGAAGACCATCGTCTCGGCGGCGACCAGCGCACCCGCGCAGACGAGCGCGAGGGTCGCGCCCTCGCGCACCGCGCGGCGCAGGACCGGCAGCCAGCCGAGCTCGCGCAGCGCGCCGGCGAGCGCCTGCGTGTTGCCGCCGACGACGTAGATCAGGTCCGCGCCCAGCAGCCGCTCGCGCGGGTCGCCGGCGCCGGGCAGCAGCGAGAACACCGGCGCGCTGGAGAGCAGCGCGCGCTGCCCGAGGTGGTGGATGAACTGCTCGTGCTGGCGCCCGTCGTCGCCCTGGGCCGCCGCGACGAGGCACGCCTTCGGCAGCCGCTTCCCCGTGAGCTCCAGGAGCCAGTCGTCGGTCGCGCGGTCGGCGCTGCCGCGGTAGTGCCAGCCGCCGCCGCTGATGAGCACGATCCGGCCGTTGGGCACGCGGCGATGGTACTGCGGACCATCGCGCACACGACCCGTGTTCTGGGATGCTCACGTCATGCTGACGGTCCGGTCCATGCTGCCCCTCGTGCTGGTCGCCTGCGCGATCGCTCCCGCCGCCGCGGAGAGCGCGAGCGGCCCGGTCACCGACAAGCCGCTCGAGGCCGCGTTCAACGCCACGTGGGTCAGCGCCTACGACGGCGTGCTCGCCTGGTCGCGGCTCGACCCGGAGACCGGCCGCTTCCGGCTCGTCTACCGCCAGAAGGGCAAGGTCGTCGTCCCGAAGATCAGCAACCGCCCGCAGCCGTTCGACGCCACGGTCGGCCCCGACGAGAAGAACCGCCCGGTGATCACCTACAGCCGCTGCACCGCCGAGGACGAGCAGAGCGGCTGCGACGCCTACCGCTACGACATCGCGCGCCAGCGCGAGACGAAGCTCGCGTCGCTCTCGCTCGAGGGCCAGGACGAGAAGTGGCCGGTCCAGTGGAAGAAGAACTTCGCGGTCGCGCGGGTGAAGTACAACGGCGACGCCTCCTCGGAGGCGAACCGCTGCGACAAGGTCTACACACGTCCGACGAAGCAGGAGCTCGGCATCAAGACGGTCGACCTCCAGTTCGGCGTCTGCGGGATCGTCGGCGGCCTGGCCTTCCGCGGCAGCACGGTGCTCTACACCGTCCTCTCGCAGTCCGGCGGCACGAATCGCAGCGAGGTGCGGGTCGTCCCGATCGACCCCAAGAAGAAGAGCCGGCGGCTCGCGAGCCGCTCGTACACCAAGCCGAGCGACGTCTACGCCGCGCCCGTGCTCGACGGGACCTATGCCTACGTGAGCCGCACGGGGACCGGCCCGACCGCACGCTTCGTGCGCCTGCGGCTCAAGGACGGGAAGGCCAAGGAGGTCGAGGCGCAGCAGGTGCTCGCCGGCCCGGTCGCGCGCGACACGAAGAACAAGGGCCGCACGACGTACGTCGAGGTCCAGGGGGCGATCCCCGGCGATCCGTGCGCCCCGGTGACGCCGTGCCGGATCGTCGACGCGGGCGCCGACCCGTTCACCGCGACGGCGCGGATCATCCCGCCGAAGCTCGTGCTGAACCCGCCGGCCGAGGACCTCTTCGGCAACCAGCCGCTGCCGGTCGCCGGGAGCATGACCCAGGACACCGTCCAGAACGGCAAGGTCACCGCGACCCGCACCGTGGCCGGCGTGCCGATCCGGATCCTCCGCGCGTCGTACGCGCCGAATCCGGCCGGCCAGTCGCTCGTCCCCACGCAGGCCACGGGGGTCACCGGCGGCGACGGGATCTGGCGCTTCACCGTGCCGCCGCCGGTTCCGGTGTTCGGCTTCTACGCCGCGGTCACGACGAATCCGGGGATCGCCGCGCAGTCGCGCGTCGTGGTGCTGAAGACGAAGGCGGTCGTCACGCTCACGGCGAGCGCGACCACCGTCGCCCGCGGCGGCACCGTGACCTTCACCGGGACGGTCGACCCGGTGCAGAAGGGGCGCACGGTGAACCTCCTGCTCGAGTTCGCCCCGGGCCAGACCGAGGCGATCACGCAGGTGCCGCTGAACGACGACGGCAGCTTCCAGGCGACGGCCAAGGTGACCTCGGCCGGCTCGTTCATCGCCGAGCTCCCCGAGGATCCCAACGACGGCTCGCAGGGCAACGCGACCTACACGGGCCGGAGCGCGCCGGTCGCGATCGCCGTGACCGGCTGACGATGGGCGAGATCCCGCCGGACCCGACCCCTGAGCCGTGGATCCCGCGCATCCCCGCCTCCGCGGGCGCGCTGCTGCGCGACGAGCGCGGGCGCGTGCTGATCCTCCGGCCGAGCTACAAGCCGCGCTGGACGATCCCCGGCGGCCAGGTCGAGGCCGGCGGCGAGACGCCGTGGGAGGCGTGCCGGCGCGAGACGCTGGAGGAGACCGGCATCGTGCTCGAGCGCGCGCGGCTGGCCTGCGTGGACTTCCTCTCGCCCAAGCCCGGCCGCGCGGGCGGGATGCGGTTCCTGTTCGACGGCGGGGTGCTCGCGGCCGAGCAGATCGCGGGGATCCGCCTGCAGGGGCCGGTGCGCCGCCGGGTCCTGGCCGCGCTGGACCACGAGCAGACCGTCTACCTCGAGGACGGCCGGCCCGTCACCGCCGTGCCGGCAACGCCGCCGCGGTCCGGGAGTTCCGCGTAGCGGCCACGGATCCGCACGGGCGGGATCCACGGATGGCGCGCCGGCGCTCGCCCTCCATCATCCTGGGCGTGATGCGCGCACGGATGCTCGCCCTGCTGCTCCTGCTGGCCGCGCCCGCCGCCACGGCGGGCGCGGCGGAGCCGTGGTCCGCACCCGACCGCGTCTCCGGCGCGGCCAACGACCTGCTCGCCTACGACCTGGGCATCGATGCGCGCGGGCGCGCGCTCGCGACCTGGGAGGTCCTGCGCTGGCAGGACGCCGCGGGCGGCGGGCGCTTCGTCTTCGCCGGCCGGCGTGGGGC
>JALOLQ010000263.1 GCA_025455895.1 Solirubrobacteraceae bacterium | reverse complement strand
GTCCGCAGCGGGCTCGTCGGCGTCGGCCTCGGCCTCCGCGGGCGCCTCGGCGTCCGCCACGGCGGGGGCGTCAGCCTCGGCCTCGGCGTCGGCGGGCGCCGCGGCCTCGGCCTCGACCGCCTCCGTCTCCACGGCCTCGGCCTCGACGGCGTCCGTCTCGACGGCCTCCGCCTCGACCGGCTCGTCCTCGTGGAGCAGACCGGGCTCGATCGTCTCCTCGGGACCGACGTAGCGGCGCTCGCGGACGCGGGCGCGCTTGCCGACGCGGTCGCGCAGGTAGTAGAGCTTCGCGCGCCGCACGTCACCGCGGGCGGCGACCTCGATCTTCTCGATCTTCGGCGAGTGCACCGGGAACGTGCGCTCGACGCCGACGCCGAAGGACTGCTTGCGCACGGTGAACGTCTCACGCGCACCGTGGCCCTGGCGCTTGATCACGATCCCCTCGAAGACCTGGGTGCGGCGGCGGTTGCCCTCCACGACCTGGAAGTGGACCTTGACGCGGTCGCCGGGCTGGAAGGCCGGGACCCGGCGCAGCTGGGCGCGCTCGAGGTTGTCGATGACGGTGCTCATGGCGAAGAGAGGGGCGCGGAGACGGGGTTCCGTGTGGCGCCGGATCCCATCGGAGGAACCGGCCGGAGGCACGCCGCGCGACGGCTCAGGATAGCGAAGCGCCGCCGGAGGCCGCGCCGCGCTCGCGGCTGCGCGCGCGGCGCCAGCGGCGGATCTCCTCGTGGTGCCCGGAGAGCAGCACCTCGGGCACCGTCCAGCCGCGGTAGTCCGCCGGCCGGGTGTAGTGCGGATACTCGGGATCGCCGCCGAGCGCGGCGCTGAACGACTCCTCCTCGGCGGAGTCCGCGTGCCCCAGCGAGCCGGGCAGCTTGCGCAGCACGGCGTCGGCGAGCACCATCGCCGCCAGCTCTCCGCCGGCGAGCACGTAGCGCCCGATCGAGACGGCGTCGCTGCAGAAGTGCTGGACGATCCGCTCGTCGAAGCCCTCGTAGCGCCCGCACAGCAGCGTGAGCGCCGGCTCGGCCGCCAGCTCGGTGACGAGCCCCTCGTCGAGCATCCGGCCTCCGGGGGTCAGCGCGATCACGCGCCGCTCGCGGCGCAGCTCGACCGGATCGCTGCCGTAGAACCCGCGCAGCGCGGCGTCCATCACGTCGACCCGCAGCACCATCCCCGCGCCGCCCCCGAACGGCGTGTCGTCGACCTGGCCGCCGCTCAGCGGCGTGTGCTCGCGGAGGTCCAGGAACCGCAGGTCGTGGCCGCTCGCCACCGCGTTGGCGACGTGGCGCTGGCCGGTGAACCACTCGAACCACTGCGGGAACAGCGTGACGACGTCGATCTGCACGCGGCCATCCTCGCGCACGCGGCCCGCAGCGCGCGGACCGCCTACGCCTCGCCGAGGAACGCGAGGTCCACGTCGATCCGTCCGGCCTCGACGTCGACCGAGCGGATCGCGTCGCCGACCATCGGGACGAGCAGTGCCGGAGCGCCGCCCGGGCGCTCGACCTCGAGCACCTCGCACGAGGGCAGCGCGAGCAGCCGGATCACGACCCCCACCGCGCGCTCGCCGTCGGTCACGCGGCAGCGCTCGAGATCCTCCGCCCACCACTCCTGCTCGCCCAGCGCCGGCGCCTCGGCCCGCGGGCAGCGCAGCTCCGCGCCCCGCAGCGCCTCGGCCGCCTCGCGCCCGGCCACGCCCTCCAGGCGCAGGATCGGGCGCTCGTCGGTCCCGGCGCGGCGCACGATCGACGTCTCGCGCTCGCCGACGCGGACCGTCGCGCCCAGGCGCAGGAGCGCCGCGCGCGGCCGGGTGACGTGGAAGCTGCCGTCGAGCCCGTGCGGACGGCCGACGCGACCCGCGGGGAGCCACTCGGGCCGCTCGCGCGGCACGTCAGTCGACGATGTCGATGAGGACGCGGCGGTTGTCCTTCACCGCCGCGGCCTTCACGACGGTGCGCAGCGCGTTCGCGGTCCGGCCGCCGCGGCCGATGACCTTGCCGTAGTCGTCGTCGGCGACCGACAGCTCGAGCACGACCGTCCCGTCGTCCTCCTCGAACTCCTCGACCGCCACGCGCTCGGGCTCGTCCACGAGCGCCTGCGCGAGATACTCGAGCAGCTCGCGCACGGCCGCGACGCTCAGACCGAGATGCCCTGGATGCGCAGGAGCTTCTTGACCTGGTCGGTGGGCTGCGCGCCCTTGTCGAGCCAGGCCTTCACGCGCTCCTCGTCGAGCGTGATCGTCGAGGGGCTCGTCTGCGCGTTGTAGCTGCCGAGGATCTCGAGGAACCGCCCGTCGCGCGGGGAGCGCTGATCGGCGGCGACGACGCGCCAGATCGGGTTCTTCTTGCCGCCCACACGGGTGAGCCTCAGTCGTACGGCCACAGGGTTCCTCTTCAGAATCGCTCGGAAACTCGACGCTGCAGGGTAGCGCCCCGCCGATCAGCGCGCCTGGCGCATGAGCGCGCCGAGGTCCGGCATGCGGCCCTTGCCGATCTGGCGCATGACCTTGCGCATCTGGTCGAACTGCTTGACGAGCTGGTTGACCTGCTGGACGCTCGTGCCCGATCCGCGGGCGATCCGCAGCCGCCGCGAGCCCTTGATGAGCTCCGGGCGGCGGCGCTCCTCCGGCGTCATCGAGAGGATGATCGCCTGCACGCGGTCGAGCTCGCGCTCGTCGACCTTGAGGTTGCGCAGCTGGTGCCCGGCGAGCCCGGGCATCATCCCCAGCAGCGAGCTGAGCGGCCCCATCTTGCGCATCTGCTGGAGCTGCTCGAGGAAGTCCTCGAGCGTGAACTCGTTGCGGCGCAGCTTGCGTTCGAGCTCCTTGGCCTGGTCCTCGTCGTAGGCCTTCTCGGTCTTCTCGATCAGGCTGAGCACGTCGCCCATGCCGAGGATCCGGTTGGCCATCCGGTCCGGGTGGAAGCGCTCGAACTGGTCGACCTTCTCCCCCGTGCCGGCGAACAGGATCGGCTTGCCGGTGACCGCCTTGACCGACAGCGCGGCGCCGCCGCGCGCGTCGCCGTCGAGCTTCGTCATCACCACGCCGTCGAAGGCCACCGCCTCGGCGAACTGCTGGGCGACGTTCACCGCGTCCTGGCCCGTCATCGCGTCGACGACGAGCAGGACCTGGGTCGGCTTCGTGACCTTGCGGATCCGCACGAGCTCGTCCATGAGGTCCGCGTCCACGTGCAGGCGGCCGGCCGTGTCGACGATCAGGACGTCCTTGCCCGCGCGCTTGGCCTCGTCGACGGCCCAGGCGGCGATCTTCACCGGGTCCTCGTCGGTCCCGCGCTCGTAGACGTCGATGCCGAGCTGGCCGCCGAGCACCTTGAGCTGGTCCACGGCGGCCGGGCGGTAGACGTCGCAGGCGGCCATCGCGACCGCCGAGCCGTGCTCCTCGCGCAGATGGCGCGCGAGCTTCGCGGCGGCGGTCGTCTTGCCCGAGCCCTGGAGGCCGGCGAGCAGGATGACCGTCGGCGGG
>JALOLQ010000262.1 GCA_025455895.1 Solirubrobacteraceae bacterium | reverse complement strand
CGGCGAGCGCACGTGGTGGGTGCCGCGCTGGCTCGGCGGCGGGCTGCCGCGCTCGCTGGAGCCCGCCGAGCCCACGGCCGACCGGGCCTGAGCTACGCCGGCGCGTCCTGCGCCGTCCGGCGCCGGCGGGCGACCAGCGCCCGCCGCCCCGCCCAGAGCGGCGCCGCGACGATCGCCAGCGGAAGGGCCGCCGCCAGCGCCACGAGCAGCCCGCCGAGCGCCGTGCGCAGGACGCCGAGCGCATCGCGCCAGGCGTCCCCGAGGGTCCAGGCGCCCGCGCCGCCCCCCGCGGCCGGGCCGTCCGCCTCGATGCCGACGGAGATCGAGCTGAAGGCGGCGCGCCGGCCGAGCTCGGCCCGCGCGGCCTGCGCCCGCGCGATGCGCGCGTCCAGGCGCCGCAGGCGGTCGCGGGCCCGCGCGGTCTCCTGCGGCGTCGTGGCCGCGGCGAGCTGGCGCAGCACGCCGCGGCGCTCCGCGCGCAGCGCGTCGAGCCGCTCGCGGGCCGCGGCGACGCGCCCCGTCAGGTCCTGCGAGGACTCGCTGCGCGAGCGCACGTCGCCCAGGCGCGAGAGCCGCGCCATCGCGTCGCCGAGGCGCGCGACGGGAACCCGCAGCGCGAAGGTCGCCTGCCCCCCGCCGCCGCCGCCGGTGACGTTGGAGCTCACGACGTAGCCGCCGAGCGCATCCACCGTGCGCACGACGCCCGCGGCGGCCTCGTCGAGCCCGTCCGCCGGCGTCGCGAGCTGGAGCTCCGCCGAGCGCTCGACGGCACGGCCCGGGACCGCCGGCGTCACCGGCGCCGTCTGCGCGGCTGGCGCCTCGGAGCCCGCGCGCGGGCTCGGGCTCGCCTCGGGAGCGGCGCGCTCGAGCGTCGCGACGTCGCCCTCGGGGGCGACGGGCAGCGCCGGACCGCCGGCGCGGTCCCCGTCGCCGGTGAGCAGCGCCACCGAGACCATCACGGCCAGCGCGCCCGCGCCCGCGAGCGCGAACGCCGGCCGCGCGGCGATCCGCGGCCGGTGACGCGCGCGGCGCGGGAAGCCGGCCGCGGCCCGGCGGTCGAGCTCGGCGGCGAACCCCGGGGCGGGAGCCGGTCGATCGTCGCGCAGGGTCAGCGCGAGCTCCGCGGGCGTTCCGGCGGCCGGCGCCGCCTCGGCCACCAGCGCGCGCTCGATCTCGGCGAGGTCCCGCTCGACCTCGGCGGGCAGGGCTTCAGGGTCACGGCGTGGCATCGCAGGCCTCCCTCAGGCGTCGCATGGCTCGGTGCAGCTGGGTCCCGGCGTTCGACTCGCTGACGCCGAGGACGCGGGCGATCTCGGCGTTCGAGAGGCCCGCGTGGAACTTCAGCCCGACCAGCTCGCGATCGCGCGGGACGAGGCCGGCCAGCGCCTGGCGCACGACGGCGCGGCGCAGGCCCTGGTCGGCGGCGTCCTCGGGGCCCGGCGCCTCGTCCGCAGGCTCGGCGTGCAGCGCCGCGGTGCGCCCGCGCCGCCGCAGCTCGTCCAGCGCGGCGTTGCGGGCGATCCCGAACAGCCAGGCCCGGGGGCTCCCGCGCCCCGGCCGGTAGCTCCGCCGGCGCCGGAAGGCGCGCTCGAAGGCCAGCGCGGTGACGTCCTCGGCGGCGCTCCGGTCGCGCAGCAGGGTCATCGCGTACGCGAAGACGTCGTCGCGGCTCGTGCGGTAGAGCGCCTCGACGTCGAGGCGCTCGGAGGTCTGATCGCGGATGGAGAGCGGCATCGCGAGGGTGCGGGTCACACCGGCACTACGACGGCCCGGCGACTTCATCACAGCGCGTCGGTGACGGGTCCGCGCTACACCTCCCGGCCCTGCGCGCCGATGCGGGTCGAACGATGGCGCTCCACGCCCGCCACGCCGTGCTGCTCGCCGCGCTCTGCGCGCTGGTGGCGCTCGCGGCCGTCCTGCGCGCGGGCGGCACCGCGACGACCGCCCCCCGCGGCGAGCCCGGCGGCGCGCTCTACCGCCTCTCCGCCGCGCAGGCCGAGCGCGACGGCGCACTCGAGCTGACCGCGTCGCTGCGCGCCGCGACGTTCACCTTCGACCCCTCGATCGCCCCGGCCGACCGGGAGATCCTGCTCGACGCGGTGGCCCGCAGCCGCCCCGACGCGCGCCGCCTGGTCGCACTCGTGGACGGGCTCGTGGACATCCGCCTCGGGCGGCCCGCGCAGGAGACGGCGATCGCCACGACGCTCGTCGGCGGGCCGCGCTACCCGATCACGCTCGACCTCGCTCGGATCTGGGCGCGCGCGGGCCAGCGTGGTGTGGACCGCGTGATGCTGCACGAGCTCGCGCACGTCCTCGACCACGCGCTGCTGCCGGACGCGCTGGTCGAGCCGCTCGCCGCCGACGTGCCCGCCGGCTGGTCGTGCGAGCAGGCGCAGACCGGGGCGTGCACGATCGGCGAGGAGCGCTTCGCCGAGAGCTTCGCGAAATGGGCCACCGGCGACATCGGCGTGAACCTCCAGCTCGGCTACGAGGTGCTGCCGCCCGCCACCCCGCTCGAGCAGTGGGGCGTCCCGCTCGCCCGCTTCGGGCGCTGAGCCCGCTGCACGAACCGTTGCACGCCGGCGGCGCGCAACCGTGCTTGCAGGACCCCCGCCCGGCCGCGGCTAGGTTGGCCGGGCCGCCGTGGTGGGGAAGCCACGCGCGGCGTGATGCGATCGCCCCGACTCACCGCTCGCCGCGGCACGCTGCTCGTCGCCGTGCTGCTCGCGCCCCTCGCGCTGTGGGGCGGTCTGCCCCTGCCCTCGCACGGTCAGGACGCGGGGTCGCTCGAGCGCGAGATCGAGTCCGGCAAGGCGCGTGAGCGCAGCCTCGGCTCGGCGGCCTCGCGGCTCGCCCGGCTCGAACGGCTCGCCGCACGGGACGTGGCCGTGCTCGAGGCGCGGCTCGGCGCGGTCCAGGCGGACCTCGACGCCTCCGAGCGGCGCCTCGCGAGCACCCGGGCCGACCTGCGCACGACGCGCCGCCGCGCGCTCGCGCTGCGCGTGCGGCTCGAGCGCGACCGCGAGCGCCTCGCCGGGATGCTGCGCGCCGCCTACATGACGGGCCGCCCCGACCTGACCTCCTTCGTGCTCAGCTCGCAGGGCTTCGCCGCGCTCGTCGACCGGATGACGTTCCTCAAGACGGTCGCCCGGCGCAACGGCCAGGTGGTCGCCGCGGTGCGCAGCGCCCGCCGCGAGCGCCGCACCCAGGCCCGGCGGCTGCAGGCGCTGGTGCCCCGCCAGCGGCGCGCGACCGACGCGGCCCGGCGCCAGCGCGACGCCGTCGCGCAGATGGCCGGCGCCCTGCGCGCCCGCCAGGCGGCCCTCGCCGAGGCCCGGGCGGCGCGCGAGCGGGCGCTGAGCGCGGCGCGGTCGGACCGCCGCAGCGCCGAGCGCGCGCTGCGGCGCCTGGAGTCCCAGCGCCGCGCCGTGGTCCGCCAGGCCGGGCCGGGCGGGCCGTGGGCGATCCCGTGGGCGATCGTCCAGTGC
>JALOLQ010000025.1 GCA_025455895.1 Solirubrobacteraceae bacterium | reverse complement strand
GACCTCGCCGCCGTAGATCGCGTCCTCCTCGCGCATCCGCGTCTTGAAGAACGCGTGCCCGACGCGGTTGGGCAGCGCCCGGCCGCCGGCCGCCTCGACGACGTCGGCGACCGCGCGCGAGGCGCGCACGTCGTAGAGGATCGTCGAGCCGGGGACCTTCTCGAGCAGCGTCTGCGCCATCAGCGCGGTGAGGAAGTCGCCGTCGACGAAGGCACCGGTGTCGTCGATGAAGAAGCAGCGGTCGGCGTCGCCGTCCCAGGCGATGCCGAGGTCGGCGCCCTCCTCGACGACCTTGCGCATGATGAACTCGCGGTTCTCGGGCAGCAGCGGGTTGGGCTCGTGGTCGGGGAAATTGCCGTCCGGGGTGAAGTACGTCTCGATCAGGTCGAGCTTCAGGTGGCGCAGCAGCGGCCCGACCATCGGGCCGGCCATGCCGTTGCCGCCGTCCACGACGACCTTCAGCGGCTTGACCTTCTCGGGGTCGATGAACGCCAGCGCGGCGTTCTGGAACTTCGAGTAGATCTGGACGGTCTCCGAGGTGCCGCCGCCCGGCGCGGGGGGCAGGCCCGCCTCGATCTTGTGGCGGATGTCCTGGATCCCGGCGTCGCCCGAGAGCGCGATCGCGCCGCGGCGCACGAGCTTCGCGCCGGTGTAGGCCTTCGGGTTGTGCGAGGCGGTGCACATCAGCCCGCCGTCGAGCTCGCGCGAGCCGACGAGCCAGTAGAGCATCTCCGTGCCGACCATCCCGGCGTCGATCACATGGACGCCCTCGGCCATCAGCCCGGCCTTGTAGCGCTCGGCCAGCTCGGGGGCCTGCAGGCGCATGTCGCGCCCGAGGCCGACCCCCAGCTCGGCCGTCGGGCGGCCGGCCAGCTCGCCGAGGACGCGCGCGAACGCGCGGCCGATCAGCTCGGCGCCGTCGCCGTCGATCTCGCTGCCGTAGAGGCCGCGGACGTCATAGGCCTTGAAGATGCCCGAGGGAAGGCTCATGGCGCGCAAGCCTAGCCCCGCGCGGCATGCGGCAGCGGGCTCGTGGCACCATCCGCCGCCGCATGGCCGAGCCCGCCGACACCCCGGTCCGCCCGCCGTTCGGCGTCACCGGCGCATCGGGGTTCCTCGGGGGCGCGCTCACGCGCCGCGTGCTGGAGCTCGGCGCCGAGGTCGCGGTGCTCGAGCGCGATCCGAGCCCGAGCAGCCTGCTCGTGCTGGAAGGGCTCGCGGACCGCTGTGAGCGCCGTCCCGGCGACGTGACGGACGCGGAGCTCGTGGACCGCGCCGTGGCCGGGTGCGACACGGTGTTCCACCTCGCCGCGCAGCCGATCGTCGGCACGGCCAACCGGTCCCCGCGCGAGACCTTCGAGGTGAACGTCCGCGGGACCTGGAACGTGCTGGAGGCGTGCCGGTCCGCCGGGACCGAGCGCGTCGTCGTGGCCTCGTCGGACAACGCGTACGGCCCCGGCGCCGGCGTGCCCTACCGGGAGGACAGCAGCCCGCTGCACGCCGCCCGGCCGTACGACGCCTCGAAGGCCGCGGCGGATGTCATCGCCCGCTCCTACTGGACCGCGTTCGGCGTCCCGGTCGCCACCACCCGGCTCGGGAACGTCTACGGCGGGGGCGACCGGAACACCACGCGGCTCGTTCCCGGAGCCATCCGCGAACTGCTCGCGGGCCGCCGCCCGGTGATCCGCTCGGACGGGTCGCCGCTGCGTGACCTGCTCTACGTCGAGGACGCGGTCGAGGCCTACCTCGCGGTCGCCGACCTGCTCGACGCCGGCCCCGCCCGAGGCGCCGCATTCAACGCGGGCGGCGGGCAGCCGCACCGCGTGCTCGACGTCGTGCGGGCCCTGTGCGCGGTCGCCGGGGCGGACGTCGAGCCGGTGGTGCAGGGGGCCGGCACGCCCCCGGGGGAGCGCACGCGGCAGTACGTCGACTCCGGCAGGCTGCACGAGCTCACCGGCTGGAGCGCGAAGGTCGGCCTCGAGGAGGGCCTCGCGCGCACGCTCGCCTGGTACCGGGAGCATCCGGCCGCACTCTCCGGCTGAGCGCGGCTAGCCTTCACCGCCATGGCGCCGCGGAAAGCTCTTCACGAAGCTCGCGCGCGCGATCACGGTGGCCGCCAAGGAGGGCGGCGGCGACCCGGACGGGAACCCGTCGCTGGCCCTGGCCATCCAGAAGGCCAAGGACGCCTCGATGCCCAAGGACAACATCGAGCGCGCGATCCAGCGCGGCACCGGTGAGGGCGCCGACGCCGAGGCCTACGAGGCGGTGCTCTACGAGGGCTACGGGCCGGGCGGCGTGGCGCTGCTCGTCGAGGCGCTCACCGACAACCGCAACCGCACCGGGTCCGAGGTGCGCCACGCGTTCAGCAAGCACGGCGGCAATCTCGGCGAGCCCGGATCGGTGGCCTACCTGTTCGACAAGAAGGGCGTGATCGTCGTCGAGGCCGAGGGCGGGGCGACGGAGGACGACCTGATCGTCGCGATCGACGCCGGCGCCGAGGACATCGTCGCCGACGACGACGGCTTCGAGATCCTCACCGCGCCGGCCGACCTGGCCGCCGTGCGGGCCGCGCTCGAGGAGGCGGGGATCGCGTTCGCCTCCGCCGAGGTCACCCAGCAGCCGAAGACGCGCGTCGAGATCGACGAGGGGACGGCCGCGAAGCTCCTGCGCCTGATCGACACGCTCGAGGACAACGACGACGTCGGCGACGTGCACGCGAACTTCGAGGCCGACGCCGACGTGCTCGAGCGCGTGGCCGCCGGGTAGACGCCGGCGCGACATGCGTCTCCCGCTGCCCTCCATCCTGCGGGAGGAGCCGCGCTACCGGCTGCTGTTCGGCGGCCAGCTCCTGTCGATGATCGGCGACCGCGTCACGTTCGTGGCGCTGCCGTTCGCGGTGCTGGCGATCGGGGACCTCGGCGACCTGGCGCTCGTCACCGTCGCCGCGACGCTGCCGTTCCTGCTCGTGGCGATCCCCGCCGGGTCGCTCGCGGACCGGGTCGGGCGCCGCGAGGCGATGATCGCCGCCGACCTCGCGCGGTTCGTGATCCAGGCCACGATGGCGGCGCTGCTGCTCACCGGCGCCGCCGAGGTCTGGATGCTCGCCGTGCTCGCCGGTCTCTTCGGGACGGCCGAGGCGGTCTTCGGGCCGGCGCTCACCGGGCTGATCCCGCAGACGGTGGAGACCTCGCGCATCCAGCAGGCCAACGCGCTGTACGGCGCGGCGCAGAACCTGGGCATGATCGCCGGGCCGGCCATCGCCGGCGTGCTGATCGCGCTCGCCGGAACCGGGGAGGCGATCGCGATCGACGCGGTCACGTTCCTCGTCAGCGCCTGGTTCCTCGCCCGTCTGCAGCCGCGGCCCGTGACCCCCGGCGAGCTCGGCGGCGAGGCGCCCCACGACGTCCTGCACGGCCTGCGCGAGGGCTGGCGGATCGTGCGCGACAGCGGCTGGCTGCGCCCCGGCATCGCGACGCTCGCGGCCTACACGGTGTTCTCGCTGCCCGCGATCTTCGTGCTCGGGCCGGCGCTCGCCGAGCGCGAGCTCGGCGGCGGCGCGAACTGGGCGATCATCACCACCGGGTACGGGATCGGCGCCGTGGTGGGCAGTGTGCTCGCCTACCGCGTGCGCTTCGAGCGCACCCTCGTCGTGTGCTTCAGCGCGATGGTGATCGCCTCGCTGCAGGGGGTGATCATCGCCTCGGAGCTTCCCGTGGCCGCGATCGCCGGGCTCGAGGGGCTCGCGGGGATCTTCGTCTCGCTCTTCTTCACGCTCTGGGACACGACCGTCCAGCAGCAGGTCCCGGCCGAGGCCACGGCGCGGGTCAGCGCGTACGACTGGGCCGCCGCCATCGGGCTGATGCCGATCGGCCTCGCGGCCGGCCCGGCGATCGCGGGCGCGATCGGCCTCGAGGCGACGATGCGCCTGGGCAGCGCGCTCGGGGTGGTCGCGGCGCTCGTCTGCCTCGCCGTGCCCGCGGTGCGCGCCGTGCGCCGCCCGGCGTCCGCCTAGGTGCACGCGCTCCCGGTCGAGGGGTCACTTCGCCGCGCCGGCGGCGCACAACCGACCACTCGACGCGGCGGGGGACCCTCAGACGCGGCGCGCGCGGAACGTCGCGACCGAGTGCGGGATCCCGCGGATCCGCCGGACACCGGCGTCCGAGAAGCGCAGGCCCGCCTCGTCGCCGATCGCCTCGCGCACGTCGCCGCTGACGAGCACGCTGTGGGCGCGCGCCAGCCCGGTGAGCCGGCTGGCGAGGTTCACCGGGCGCCCGTACCAGTCGCCCGAGCGCGTCACCGCGGGCCCCGCGGCCACGCCGACGCGGATCAACGGGAACTCCGGGCCCTCGGCGTCCGCGAGCGCCACGAGCCGCACCGCCGCCTTCACGAGCGGCGCGGCGTCGGGGGAGACGAGCATCACCGCGTCGCCGATCGTCTTCACGAAGCGCACCGGGGGGTCGGCCGCCTCCGCCGCGAGCTGGGCCAGGCGCTGGGCGACCTGCTCGAGCTCGCCGGGCGGCAGCTCCTCGCCCATCCGCGTGAAGCCGACGAGGTCGGCGAACGCCACCGTCACCTCGCGGGCGCCGGGCGGCCCCGGCGCGGCGGCGGCGGTGGGGTCCAGGCCCGGCCCGGCGTCGCGGATCGCCTCGCGGAAATGCACGCGCAGGGCGCCGCGGACGACGTCGTCGACGAGCGGCTGGAACGCGCGCACCTCGCGGGCGAGCCGGTGGGCCAGCTGGAGCTCGTCGAGCGCCGGGTCGGCGGCGCGCTCGGCGACGAGACTTCCGAGCTGCGCGGCGAGCTGGCGCAGCGCGTGGCCGATCACGCGCGCGGTGACCTCGACCTGCTCGGGCGTGATCCCGCGCTCGACCGCGACGCGGGTCGCCTCGGCAGGCCGTTGCGGGTCGCCCCGTCGCGGGCGCTGTGGCGGATCGGCCCGCCGAGCACGTGCTCGGCCGGGAGCGCGGCGAGCCGGCCCTCCGCGACGGCGGCGCGCAGCTCGTCGAGCCGCGTGCCTTCGGCGTGGAGCTCGCCGAGCAGCGTGACCCGCGCCGCCCGCGCCGGCTCGTCGAGGCCGGCGAGCAGGCCCTCGGCCTCCCAGTCGGGTTCGGGGGTCGCCATGACGGCAACCCTACGGCGGGTTCCTATCCTGCGGGCATGAGCGCCATGGCCGATCGCCCGCGACGACGCCTCAGCGCCGCCGAGCGGCGCGACGAGTTGCTCGACGCGGCGAGCGAGGTGTTCGCCCGCTCCGGCTACCACGGCGCCTCGCTCGAGGAGATCGCGTCGGTCGCCGGCGTGTCGAAGGCGCTGATCTACGAGCACTTCGCCTCCAAGCGCGAGCTGCACGCCGAGCTCGTCGCGCGTCACGCGAGCGAGATCTTCCGCCGCCTGCAGGCGAACGCCGAGAGCGGGGCGACCGGGGAGGAGCGCCTGCGCGGGGGGATCGACGCCTTCCTGTCGTTCGTCGAGGAGCACCGCGACGCATGGCGGGCGCTGTTCCGCGATGCGTCCGACCCCGAGGTCGCCGAGGCGATCGCCGGGGTCCAGCAGCAGGCGGTCGGCGTGATCGCCGCGCTGATGGCCGCCGATCCGGCCGTGCGCGACGACCCGAAGGTCGACCCGGCCCAGCGCGCGCTGTTCCTCGAGGCGCATGCGGGCCTGCTCGCCGGGGCGATCCAGGCGCTCGCCGGCTGGTGGGAGGATCACCGGCACGTCCCGCGCGAGGTCGTCACCGACCGCGCGATGGAGTTCTGCTGGCTCGGCCTCGACCGGCTCTCCGAGGGCGAGCGGTTGCGGCGCCGCGCCGCGCCCGGCCGCTGAACGGCGATTCGCCGGCCCCGCGAGGGGAGGCATCCGGACCGCCGCGCAGAATCCAGCCTCGATGGTGGTGCTCGGCATCGATCCCGGCCTGGCCAACTGCGGCTTCGGCGTCGTCACGCGGCGCGCCGGCCGCCTGGCCGCGCTCGACGGCGGCGTGCTGACCACCGCGGCGGGCCTCGCGCCCGAGCGGCGGCTCGCCGCGCTCGCCGACGGGGTGGACGAGCTGCTCGAGCGTCACGTCCCCGATGCGGTCGCGCTCGAGGCGCTCTACTTCGGCCAGAACGTGCGCACCGCGTTCGCCGTCGGGCAGGCGCGCGGGGTCGTGCTCTGCGCCGCCGGGCGCCGCGGCATCGCCTGCCACGACTACACCCCCCAGCAGGTCAAGGGCGCCGTCTGCGGCTCGGGGCGCGCGGCCAAGGAGCAGGTCACCCGCATGGTCCAGGCGCTGCTGGCGCTGCCGGAGCCGCCGACGCCCGACCATGCCGCCGACGCGCTCGCCGTCGCCGTCTGCCACGCCAACCACGCGCCGCTGCAGCACGCGGCCGCGGCGGGCCTGGCGGTGGCCCGATGATCGCCTCGGTCGCCGGCGAGGTCCTCGTCCGCCGCCCGGACCACGTCGTGCTCGAGACCGCCGGCGGCGTCGGCTACCGGCTGAGCGTGTCCGCCGAGACGCTGCGCCACGTCCCGGCCCTCGGCCAGCCCGTGTCGCTGCACGCCCACCTCGTCCTGCGCGACGACGGGATGCACCTCTACGGGTTCGCCGCCGAGGAGGAGCGCGACCTCTTCCTGCTGCTGCTCGGCGTCCAGGGCGTCGGCCCGAAGGTCGCGCTCGCGGTCCTGAGCGGGGGCACGCCGCGCGACCTGCTCGCCGCGCTGGCCGCCGGGGACGTCGCCCGTTTCCAGGCCGTCCCCGGGATCGGCAAGCGCACGGCCGAGCGGATCATCGTCGAGCTGCGCGAGAAGGCCGGGGCCCAGGCGCCCGAGAGCGACGGGCCGATCGTCGTGATGCGCGGCGACGACCCGCGCCGCATCGCCCGCGACGGCCTGCTCGAGCTCGGCTTCCCGCCCGTGGAGGCCGACGGCCTGCTCGCGGCGGCCGAGGGGACGAGCGCCGAGGAGCTGCTCCAGAGCGCCCTGCGGGCGGCGCGGCGATGAGCACCGAGCCGCGGATCCACACGCCCGGCGCGCTCAGCGGCGAGGACGAGCTCGAGCGCTCGCTGCGCCCGCGGCGCCTGGAGGACTTCGTCGGCCAGGAGACGCTGCGCGAGCAGCTCGGCGTCTCGCTCCAGGCCGCGGTCGCCCGCGGCGAGCCGCTCGACCACGTCCTGCTCGCCGGCCCGCCGGGTCTGGGGAAGACCTCGCTCGCCCAGATCATCGCGGCCGAGCTCGGCGCGCCGTTCGTGCAGACGGCCGGCCCCGCGCTCGAGCGCAAGGGCGACATCGCCGCGCTGCTCACCGCGCTCGAACCCGGATCGGTGTTCTTCGTCGACGAGATCCACCGGCTCAACCGTGCGCTGGAGGAGACGTTCTACCCGGCGATGGAGGACCGCCAGCTCCCGATCACGATCGGGCAGGGCGCCGGCGCGCGGGTCGTGACGCTCGAGCTGCCGCCGTTCACCCTCGTCGGAGCGACGACGCGCACGGGGCTGCTGACCACGCCGCTGCGCGACCGCTTCGGCATCCAGCACCGCCTCGAGGTCTACGCGCCCGCCGACCTCGCCACGATCGTCCATCGCTCGGCCGGGATCCTCGGCGTGCGCCTGGAGGACGAGGGGGCGCTGGCGATCGCGTCGCGCAGCCGCGGCACGCCCCGCGTGGCCAACCGGCTGCTGCGGCGCGTGCGCGACTGGGCCGAGGTGCGGGGCAGCGGCGTCGTCACCGCGGACGCCGCGGACGAGGCGCTCACCCTGCTCGAGGTCGACGCGCTCGGGCTCGACCGGCTCGACCGCGAGATCCTCGCCGCGCTGTGCACGACGTTCGCCGGCGGCCCGGTCGGGCTCACGACGCTGGCGATCGCCGTCGGCGAGGAGCCGGACACGATCGAGGACGTCTACGAGCCGTACCTGCTCCAGCGCGGGCTGCTGCGCCGCACCCCGCGCGGGCGGGCCGCGGCCCCCCGCGCGTACGAGCATCTCGGGCTCGAGCCGCCGGGCGATCAGGCGCTCTTCTCCTGATGATCGTCCGCCCGGCGGCGCAGGCCCGGCCTGATGGCCCTACCCTTCTCGCGGGGAGCTTCATGGCGCATCACTTCATCTGCCCCAGCTGCGGCACGCGCTCGGCCGCCACGGATCGCAACGCGGGTTTCCGCGAGGCCCCCAAGGGCTGCGCGAAGTGTGGCTTCGGGTTCCTGTTCGAGCTGCTCGACGACTACTACCCCGCCCCGGACGCGGCGTTCTTCGTCTGCGACCAGCAGGGGCGCGTGATCGCCTGCGGTCGCGGAGCGTTCGAGCTCACCGGGCTCGACGACGAGCGCGTCATCGGCCGCCCGGTCGGCGACGTGCTCGGCCTCGTGTTCGCCGACGGCGACGATCCCGTCGGCACGGTGCTCGAGTGGGGCGTGCGTGCGCTCGCCAAGCCGGTCGAGGTCAACGCCGAGGGCGACCTGCCCGCCCGCGCCACCGCCGATCTGTTCCCCGCCTATGACGACGACGGCGGCATGCTGCTCGTCCTGACCCCGGAGAAGTAAGCCCGCCGATGACCGACCGCCGCCGCAACCTCTTCATCCTGCTCTTCATCGCGGGGCTGATCTTCGCCTCGATCTTCGTCGTCGCCACGAAGGACACGAAGCTCGGCCTCGACCTGAAGGGCGGCACGTCGCTGATCTTCCAGGCCAAGCCGACCAAGCAGTCGGAGGTCACCCCCGAGGCCGTCGACCGCACGATCGACATCATGCGCGAGCGCGTCGACCGGTTCGGCGTCGCCGAGCCCGAGATCCAGCGCACCGGGGCCGACCAGATCGACGTCGCGCTCCCGGGCGTCGACAACGCCGAGCAGGCGCGCCAGCAGGTCGGCAAGACCGCCCAGCTCTACTTCTACGACTGGGAGACGAACGTCCTCGACGAGGACTGCAAGCCGGACCCGACGAACACGGCGGTCACCGGCGGCTCGGCGGCCGGCAGCGGCACCGCCGGGCTCTCGAAGTACGACGCGGTCGTGCGGGCCTCGAAGTGCAAGGAGACGAACACCGGCAAGGAGACCCACGACGGGCTCTACTACCTCGTCGACGACAAGAAGAACTCGGTGCTGGCCGGTCCGCAGGAGTCCGAGAAGGACCTCCAGGCGGAGATCGAGGACAACAACATCAAGGAGTCCGAGACGACGCGCGTCGTCGAGGTCGCGTCGGGCACCGTCATCGTCCAGGCCGAGTCGGCCGAGGAGGGCGGGTCCTCCAGCGCCTACTACGTCCTGCGCGACCAGCCCGCGCTCGGCGGCACGGACATCAAGAACCCCGAGCAGAACTTCGACAACAGCCCGGGCGGCACCGGCCAGCCGAACGTCACCTTCGACTTCAGCGACAAGGGCCGCGACGTCTGGCAGGACGTGACGCGCGAGATCGCCCAGCGCGGCCAGGAGAACTTCTTCGGAGGGAACCCCCAGAACGCGTTCCAGCACTTCGCGATCGTCCTGGACAACGAGATCATCTCGGCGCCGTTCATCGACTTCCAGCAGAACCCGGACGGCATCGACGGCTCGAACGGCTCGGAGATCTCCGGCGGCTTCACGATCGACTCCGCCCAGGAGCTCTCGAACCTCCTGAAGACCGGTGCGCTGCCGATCAAGCTCGACCTGATCTCCTCGAGCCAGGTCTCCGCGACGCTCGGCAAGCAGGCGCTGAACCAGGGCCTCACCGCCGGCCTGGTCGGCCTGCTGCTCGTCGCGATCTTCCTGCTGATCGTCTACCGCGTCCTCGGCGTGATCGCCGTCATGGCGCTGGGCGTCTACGCGCTCTTCATGTTCGCGCTGGTGAAGCTGATCCCGATCACGCTGACGCTGCCGGGCATCGCGGGCCTGATCCTCACGATCGGCGTCGCCGCGGACGCGAACATCGTGATCTTCGAACGCGTGAAGGAGGAGATCCGCAACGGGCGCTCGATCCCCGTCGGCATCGCCCAGGGCTACAAGAAGGGCCTCACGGCGATCATCGACGCGAACGTCGTCACGTTCCTCGTCGCGTTCATCCTCTTCATCCTCGCCACGGCCGGGGTGAAGGGCTTCGCCTTCACGCTCGGCGTCGGCGTGATCGTCTCGTTCCTGACCGCGGTGCTGCTCACCCAGGCGGTGCTCGGGACGCTCGGGCGGACGAGCCTGCTCTCCAGCCGCGCCGCGCTCGGCGCGCAGTCCGACCGCCAGCGCTTCCGCTGGGACTACATGGGCAAGTCGAAGTACTTCTTCGCGATGTCCGGCGCGATCCTCGTGCTCGGCGCCCTGGCGATCGGCGGCAAGGGCCTGAACCTCGGCATCGACTTCACCTCCGGGACGCGGATCGTCGCCGAGCTCAACGAGACGACGAGCGAGAACGGCGTGCGCGACGCGCTCGCGCCGCTCGGCCTGGAGAAGGCGAAGATCCAGCGGGTCAGCGGCGACGAGTTCGAGAGCGGCACCGCCTACCAGATCTCGACCGACACGCTCTCGGGCGCCGAGCGCGAGCGCGTGGAGACGACGCTCGAACGCGACTTCGGCGGCGGGACGTTCAGCTTCGAGACGATCGGCCCGACGTTCGGCAACACGGTCGCCGAGGGGGCGATCATCGCGATCATCGCCTCGCTGATCGTCATCAGCAGCTACATCGCGCTGCGCTTCGAGTGGAAATACGCCGTCCCGGTGCTGATCGCCGTGATGCACGACATCCTCATCACCGCCGGCGTCTACGCGCTGTTCGGATTCGAGGTGACGACGGCGACGGTGGCGGCGTTGCTCACCATCTTGGGGTACTCGTTGTACGACACGATCATCGTGTTCGACCGCATTCGAGAAAACGTGCCGCGCATGCCGCGGGCGACCTACTCCCAGATCATGAACCGCTCGCTGAGCGAGGTCCTGATGCGCTCGCTGGCGACCTCGTTCTCGACCCTGCTGCCGGTGCTCGCGCTGCTGTTCTTCGGCGGTGAGACGCTGAAGGACTTCGCCTTCGCGCTCGCGGTCGGCGTGCTCTCGGGCACCTACTCGTCGATCTTCATCGCCTCCCCGGTGCTCATGCACTGGAAGGAGAGCGAGCCGGTGTTCCGCAAGCGCCGCGCCCGGGTCAAGGCCGCGAGCGGCGGGGTCGTCCCGGCGTACGCGACCGCCGCGGGCGGGGCCGCGCTCGAGGTCGAGCCCGAGCAGCCCAAGAAGCCGCGCGCGCGCCTGACCTCCCCGGACGACCCCGAGCGCCAGGTCGGGCGCGACGAGTTCCAGGAGATGGTCCAGAACCTCGGCATCGAGGAGCAGCCGTCGTCGGCGGCGACCGCGACGGCCGAACCCGACGAGCCGGACCTGAGCGCCGACCTCACGCCGGAGGACCTCGTCATGAAGGACCAGGAGAAGAAACCGAAGCAGCGCCGGCCTCGCAACCGCCGGCACGGGAGGTAGGGACGATGGGTCTGCTCGCCTGGGTCACGATGGGCATCGCCATCTGGCACTTCGCCATCTTCCTTCCGGACCGCTTCTACGGCGGCATCGTCGGGAGCTTCGTGTTCGCGCTGATCGGCTCGATCGTCTTCGGCTTCCTGCTCTCGGGGCTCCAGGTCCCGGGCATCGACGACACGACGATCCTCACCGCGCTCGAGGGCGTGCCGGGCGCGCTGGCCGGCCTGGCGCTCTCCTACGGGCTCGGCGTGCGCCGCGGCAACGTGGCGCTCGACCTGTAGCCGGGGCGCTTCCGTCCACGCCCGGGCCTAGGGTCCGTGCGTGGACGAGGTCCGCTTCGACATCCCGCCCGCGCCGTTCGCGGCCTGCGCCGAGCTCGAGCGCCGGCTCGGCGTGCCGGGGCCCGTGGCCCAGGTGCTCGTGCGCCGCGGGCTCGCCGATCCGGTCGCCGCGCAGGCGTTCCTCGCCGCGGGGGATCGCCACGACCCCGGGGCGTTCGCGGGGATCGGCGCCGCCGTCGAGCTGATCCTGCGGCACGCCGACGCGGGCACGCCGATCGTCGTCCACGGCGACTACGACTGCGACGGCGTGAGCGCCACGGCGATCCTCGTGCGCGTGCTGCGCGGGCTGGGCGCCGCGGTGAGCTGGTTCATCCCGAGCCGCACCGCCGACGGCTACGGGCTCTCCGCCGCGACCGTCGAGCGGCTCGCCGGCGAAGGGGCGGCGCTCGTGATCACCGCCGACTGCGGCATCACGGCGGTCGAGGAGGTCGCGCTCGCCCGCGGGCTCGGGCTCGACGTCGTCGTGACCGACCATCACCAGCCGCGCGCCGACGGCGCCCTTCCCGACGCCCCGATCGTCCATCCGGCCGTCGGCGGCTATCCGTGCCCCGAGCTCTGCGCCGCCGCCGTGGCCTACAAGCTCGCCGCCGCGCTGCTGGCCGCGGCCGGGCGCGATCCGGCCGGCGCCGACGCGGACCTCGACGTCGTCGCGCTGGCGACCGTCGCGGACTGCGTGCCGCTCGTCGGCGAGAACCGCCGCCTCGTGCGCGAGGGGCTCGTCGCGCTCGCGCGCACGCGCCGCGAGGGCCTGCGCGCGCTGCTGCGGGCGACCGACACGGACCCCTCGGGTCTCGACGAGCAGACGATCGCCTTCCGGCTCGCGCCGCGGATCAACGCCGCCGGCCGCGTGCACCACGCGGACGCGGCCGTCGAGCTGCTGCTCACCGAGGACGCGGGCCGCGCCCGCGCGATCGCCGCCGAGCTCGACGCCGCCAACGCCGAGCGCCGGCACGTCGAGACGCGGATCCTGTTCGAGGCCGAGGCCCAGGTGGCGCAGCTCGGCGAGCAGCCCGCGTACGTGCTCGCCGGCGAGGGCTGGCATCCGGGCGTGATCGGGATCGTCGCCTCGCGGATCGCCGAGCGCCACCACCGCCCGGCGGTGCTCGTCGCGCTCGGCCCGCAGGAGGGCACCGGTTCGGGCCGCTCGATCGCCGCCTTCGACCTGCTCGCCGGGCTCGACGCCTGCGCAGCGCAGCTCGTGCGCCACGGCGGGCACCGCGCCGCGGCCGGCTGCACGGTCGCGCGGGTGCAGCTCGAGGCGTTCCGCGAGGCGTTCACCGCTCACGCCGCCCGCGTGCTGAGCGCGGACGACCTCGTCCCCCGCCGGCGGATCGACGCGGTCATCTCCGGCGAGCAGGCCGGCATGCCGCTCGCCGAGGGTCTCGGGCGGCTCGCGCCGTTCGGGATCGGCAACCCGCGGCCGACGCTGCTCGTGCCCGCCGCGCGCCTGACCGATCCGCGGCCGATGGGGGAGGGCAAGCACGTGCGGTTCACCCTCGTCTCCGGCGCGGGGCGCGCGGGCGGGGTCGCCTTCGGCCGCGGGCGGCTGCCCGACGGGCACGAGGACGGGCTCGACGCGGCCTTCGCGCTGGAGGTCAACCGCTGGAACGGCCGCGAGGAGGCGCGGCTCGTGCTGCGTGACGCCGCCGCCCTCACACCGGCGCCGATCGACGCTCCCGCCGCCGGGCTCGAGCGGGCCCTGGCCGAGCTGGACGCACCGCTGCCCGCCGCGGGGGCGGCGCCGGGGGGGCCGGCCGCACCGGGACCGGGGGTGCGCGACGTGCGCGGCGCGGGCCTGGCGGGCACCATCGGGGCGCTCGTCGCGAGCGGTGAGCCCGTCCTCGTGCTCGTCGCGTGCGCCGAGCGCCGGCTGCGCGCGCTGCACGGCCGGCTGGGCGGGTTCGCGCTCTGCTCCTGGGACGACCTCGAGCGTGATCCCGGCGGCGCCGCCCGCGCCGTGCACCTCGTCGCTCTCGATCCGCCGCCGGGCCCGGCCGCGCAGGCCGCGCTCGAGCGCGTCCAGGCCGGCCGGACGACCCACCTGGCCTGGGGCGGCCCTGAACTAGACTTCACCCAGGATGTCCTCGAGCACGACGCCGTCACCCGCCCGGCGCTTCAGGCGCTCTACCGGGACCTGCGCGACCGCCCCGGCGCGCCGCTCGAGGACGTGCTGTTCGCCGGGCGCACCGCCGTCCACGCCGGGCGCCTGCTGCGCGTGCTGGACGATCTCGGGCTCGCGGCGGTGGAGCGCGGCGCGCCGTCGGTCACGCTGGTTCCCGCGGAACGGACCGACCTCGAGCGCTCCGCGGCGTACCGCGCGTACCGCGATCGCACCGAGGAGGCGCTGCGGTGGCTGAGCCGCGCGAGCGTGAAGGCGGCCTGACCGCGCCGGCGGCGCCCGCGCGCGAGGACGGCTTCGCCGGTGTCGCGCGCCGGGCCCCGGTCGATACGGTCGCCCACGCCGGCGGCCCCGGCGCCGAGGTCGCCAAGGAGCTCACCGCCACCGAGCAGCGCCTGCTCTCGGACCTCTTCGCGATCGTCGAGGAACACGCCGACGAGACGGCGATGCCGGTCGACCGCGACCGCGTCGTCGAGGCGTTCCTCTTCGCCTGCACGCACCACGCCGACCAGCGGCGCAAGTCCGGCGAGGAGTTCATCGTGCACCCGGTCGGGGTCGCGAAGATCTGCGCCGGCCTGCGCCTGGACACCGAGACGCTCTGCGCGGCGCTGCTGCACGACACCGTCGAGGACACCTCGGCCGAGCTCGGCGAGATCGAGGAGCGCTTCGGCGAGGAGGTCGCCGCGCTCGTCGACGGCGTGACGAAGCTCGAGGGCATCACCTTCACCTCGCGCGACGAGGCGCAGGCCGAGAACTACCGCAAGATGATGGTCGCGATGGCCACGGACATCCGGGTCATCCTGATCAAGCTCGCCGACCGGCTGCACAACATGCGCACGATCGGCGCGCTGGCCAAGCAGAAGCAGATCGAGAAGGCCAAGGAGACCCTCGAGATCTACGCGCCGATCGCCCACCGGCTCGGCATCCACGCGATGAAGTGGGAGCTCGAGGACCTCGCCTTCGCCGCGCTGCACCCGCGCAAGTACCAGGAGATCAAGGGCCTGGTCAACCAGCAGCGCGAGGAGCGCGAGGACTACGTGACGAACGCGGGCTCGGCGCTGGCCCACGAGCTCGACGCGCTCGGCATCAACGCCGAGATCTCCGGCCGGGCCAAGCACTTCTACTCGATCTACTCGAAGATGACCCGCAAGGGCCGCGAGTTCAACGAGATCTACGACCTCACCGCGATGCGCGTGATCGTCGAGAGCGTGAAGGACTGCTACGGCGCGGTGGGGGTGATCCACTCGCTCTGGAAGCCGCTCCCCGGGCGCTTCAAGGACCTCATCGCGATGCCGAAGTTCAACATGTACCAGTCGCTGCACACGACGGTGATCGGGCCCGAGGGGCTGCCGCTGGAGATCCAGATCCGTACGCGCGAGATGCACGACATGGCCGAGTTCGGCGTCGCCGCGCACTGGATGTACAAGGCCGACCCGAGCGGCCGGCGGGTGAAGGTCCCCGAGGGCGAAGCGAAGATGCGCTGGCTGCGCTCGATGCTCGACTGGCAGCAGGAGCTCTCCGATCCGCGCGAGTTCGTCGAGAACCTCAAGGTCGACCTGTTCGACGAGGAGGTCTTCGTCTTCACGCCGAAGGGCGAGGTGAAGTCGCTGGCCGCCGGGGCGACGCCGCTCGACTTCGCCTACGAGATCCACACCGAGCTCGGGCACCGCTGCGTCGGGGCGAAGGTCAACGGCAAGATCGTCCCGCTGAACTACCAGCTGCGCTCCGGCGATCGCGTCGAGGTGCTCACCAGCAAGCGCGACCGCGGGCCCTCGCGCGACTGGCTGGCGGTGGTGAAGACCACCCGCGCGCGCAACAAGATCAAGCAGTGGTTCAAGGCCGAGGGCCGCGAGGACGCCGAGCACACCGGGCGCGAGCTGCTCCAGGAGCACCTGCGCAAGGCCGGGCTGCCGGCGCAGAAGATCACCGGCTCGCCGCTGCTCGCCGACGTCATCCGCGAGATGGGCTTCCGCAAGGCGGACGACTTCTACATCGCGCTCGGCGGCGCGAAGATCTCCCCGAAGGTCGTCGTCAACAAGGTCCTCCAGCGCCTCAAGCAGGGCGAGGCGGCCGAGGAGGAGAGCGGGGTCGCCGAGACGCTCGTCTCCGACCGCCGCCGCCGGCGGATGCCGACCGGCTCGTCGGGCTCCTACGGCATCCGGGTCGAGGGCGTCGACGACGTGATGCTGCGCCTGGCGAAGTGCTGCCACCCGGTCCCCGGCGATCCGATCGTCGGCTACGTCTCGCTCGGCCGCGGCATCACGATCCACCGCGACGACTGCCCGAACGTCGCCGCGCTGCGCAAGGATCCCGAGCGCTTCGTCCCGGTGCACTGGGAGGGCGACCACGAGACGTCGTTCAAGGTCGAGATCCAGATCGACGCCTACGACCGCCACCGGCTGCTCGAGGACCTCTCGCGCACGCTGGCCGAGCAGGGGATCAACATCGTCGAGGCCCGCTGCCTGGTCAACCGGCCGATGGTCTCCAACCGCTTCGTCGTCGAGGTCGGGGACACCCAGGTCCTCAAGAGCACGATCGCGCGCATGCGCACGATCGACGGCGTCTTCGACGCCTACCGCGTGACGCCGTCGGCCTGACCTGGTCGCGGGCTGTCTCGGGGCGTCGGTGGTCCGGCGCCCGCCGGGCCCGCCCGCCGCGGGGATGGCCGCCGCCTCCCGCGGCGGCCATCGAGTTCCCGCGGCGTGCGACCCGGCGTGCGCCGTGAGCGCCCGCGCGGCGGGCGGGCCGGGGTCCCGGCAACCGGCCCGTTCTCCGCTGGGGCGTTCCGGAGCGCCGCGATGCGCGCCGTCTCAGTGGCGGCGAACGGCGGCGGCGTCCCCGCGCCACGCCGGGCCGAGCCGCCCGGTCGGCATCACGGCGGGGGAACTCGATGCCCGCCGCGGGAGGCGGCGGGCATCCCCACGCCGTGATGGCCGCCGGGCGGCCGACCACCACGCCG
>JALOLQ010000024.1 GCA_025455895.1 Solirubrobacteraceae bacterium | reverse complement strand
GACCTCCATCAGCACGCGCGTGGTGCCCTCGTGCACCTCCGAGCGCTGCCCGCCCATCACGCCGGCGATCGACGTCGGCCCGTCGGCGTCGGCGATCAGGCCCATCTGCGCGTCGAGCCGGCGCTCCTGGTCGTCGAGCGTCGTCATCGTCTCGCCCTCGCCGGCGCGGCGCACGACGAGCGTGCCGCCGGCGATCCGGTCCAGGTCGAACGCGTGCAGCGGGTGGCCGGTGAGCAGCATCACGTAGTTCGTGATGTCCACCACGTTGTTGATCGGGCGCTGGCCCGCGGCCGTCAGCCGCGCCTTGAGCCACGGCGGCGACGGGGCGATCCGCACGTCCTCGAACGCGCGCGCGGTGAAGCGCGGGCACAGCACCGCATCCTCGACGGTGACCGTGATCAGCTCCGCGACGTCCTCGCCGGGCAGGCCGGGGTCCTCGGCCCACGGAGGCGGGCCGAGCGGCGCGCCGGTGGCGGCGTGGACCTCGCGCGCGACGCCGTACACGCCGAGGCAGTCCGGCCGGTTCGGCGTGATCTCGAGCTCGAGGACGTCGGTGCTGAGCGCCAGCAGCTCGGCCAGCGGCGTGCCCGGCGCGGGGCCGTCCTCGAGCACGAGGATGCCGGCGTGGTCCTGGCCGATCGCCAGCTCGTCCTCGGCGAGGATCATCCCGTGCGAGACGATGCCGCGCAGCTTGGCCTTGCCGAGCTTCGTGCCGTCGGGCATCACCGCCCCGGGCCGCGCGACGGCCACCGTCTGCCCGGCGGCGACGTTCGGCGCGCCGCAGACGATCGTCTGCGGCTCCGCCGCGCCGACCTCGACCGAGCACACGCGCAGGCGATCGGCGTCCGGGTGCGGCTCGGCGCTCAGGACCCTGCCGACGACGAAGTGCGCGCCGTCGCCTCCGACGCCGTGGTGGGTGATCCGGTCCACCTCGGTGCCGGTCATCGCCAGGCGCGCGGCGAGCTCGCGCGCGCCGAGGTCGGGGCGGACGTGGTCGTGGAGCCAGGAGAGCGGCAGGAGCATGGCGGTCCCTCAGCCGAACTGCCGCAGGAAGCGCAGGTCGTTGTCGTAGAAGAGGCGCAGGTCGGGCACGCCGTGCCGGAGCATCGCGATCCGCTCGACGCCCATCCCGAACGCGAAGCCCTGGACGCGCTCGGGGTCGTAGCCGTACTCGCGCACGTACGCGAAGACGTTCGGATCGACCATGCCGGAGCCGAGGATCTCCAGCCAGCCGGTGCCCTTGCAGAGGTTGCAGCGCGCCGCGCCGTCCAGGGCGCCGGTCCCGGCGCACTGGAAGCACGAGACGTCGACCTCCACGCTCGGCTCGGTGAACGGGAAGAAGTGCGGGCGCAGGCGCACCTCGCGCTCCTCGCCGAAGATCGCCTTGGCGAAGGCCAGCAGCGTGCCCTTGAGGTCGGCGAGGGTGATGTCCTCGTCGACCGCGAGCCCCTCGATCTGGTGGAACTGGGGCGTGTGCGTGGCGTCGCTGTCGCGCCGGTAGACGCGGCCGGGCATGATGATCGCGATCGGCGGCGGCTGCTCGCGCATGGCGCGGACCTGCACCGGCGAGGTGTGGGTGCGCAGCAGGACCTCGTCCGGGCCGCGCCCCGGGCCGGGGACGTAGAACGTGTCGGTCCGGGCCCGCGCGGGGTGCGCCGGGTCGTGGTTCAGCGCGTCGAAGTTGTGGAAGACGGTCTCGACCTCGGGACCCTCGGCGACGCGGAACCCGAGGCCGAGGAAGACGTCCTCGATCTCGCGGCGGGTGGCGGTGAGCAGGTGCAGGCGGCCGACCGGCTGCGGCGGGGTGCCCGGGAGCGTGACGTCCACCCGGTCGCGCGCGAGCCGCTCGCGCAGCTCGGCGAGCTCGAGCTCGGCCCCGCGGGCGGTGATCTGCGCCTCGAGCGCCTGGCGCGCGACGTTCGCGGCCTTGCCGACGGCCCCGCGCTCGGCCGGGGGCAGCTCGGCGACCCCGCGCAGGAGGTTCGGCAGCTCGGCCTTGCGCCCGAGGTGCCGCACCCGCAGCTCCTCGAGCGCGGCGGTCGTGGTGGCGGCGGCGATGGCGGCCTCGGCCTCGGCCCGGATGGCGTCGATGCGCTCGATCATGCGGTGGGGACCCTAGTCGTCTCGTAGAGGGCGACGGTCGCCGCCATCGCGGCGTTCAGCGAGTCGCCGTGGATGGGGATCGAGCGCGTCTCGTCCGCCGCCGCGAGCACGTCGGCGGGCAGGCCGTCGCGCTCGGCGCCGACGAGCAGCGTGGCCTCGCCGTCCAGCGGTCCGCGCAGCGGCTGCGCGCCGCGCGCGTCGAGCGCGATCGTGCGCCCCGGCAGCTCGCCGAGCGGGACGCCGCGCGCGACCGGCACGGAGAAGATCGCCCCCATGCTCGCGCGCACGGCCTTCGGGCCGAACGGATCGGCGCAGCCCGGGCCGAGGACCACGCAGGCGGCGCCGAAGGCGTGGGCCGAGCGCAGGATCGTCCCGACGTTGCCCGGGTCGCCGACCCCGTGCAGGTAGACCGCGAGCGGCCCGGCGGGCGCCGACCAGCGCTCCTGGAAGACGGCCAGCGCCCGGGTCCCGGAGCCCAGGCCGGAGACGCGGCGCAGCAGCTCGGGCTCGACCTCGGTGCCGGCCAGGCCCGAGCCGGCGGCCACGAACCGCTCCAGCGCCGGCCATCCGGCCGCGTCCGCCGCGGCGAGCAGGTCCTCTCCCTCGGCGACGAACCGGCCCGCGTCCTCGCGCCCGCGCCGGCGGGCCAGGCGGCGGAGCTCCTTGAGCTTCTGGTTGTGGGGGCTGGCGATGGTCATCGGTCCGGAAACGAAAACGGGCGCCGTCCTGGAGAGGAAGCGGCGCCCGGGAAGCGATCGGTGTCGGTGGTGGCCTAGGCGGCTGCCTCCGACGCCTCGCGGGCGGCGTCCGCGAATCGGCGGAAGGTCTCGGGGTCGCGCACGGCGATGTCGGCCAGCACCTTGCGGTCCAGCTCGATGCCGGCCAGCTTCAGGCCGTGCATGAACGTGCCGTACGACATGCCGTTCAGGCGCGCGGCGGCGTTGATGCGGGTGATCCACAGGCGGCGGAAGTCGCGCTTGCGGTTGCGCCGATCCCGGTACGCGTAGGAATCGGCCTTCATCGTCAGTTCCTTGGCACGCTTGTAGTGCGTGCTGCCGGTACCGCGGAAGCCCTTGGCGCGCTCGAGGGTCTCCCGGCGCTTCTTCTTCGCGTGGACGCTGCGCTTGACGCGGGTCACTTGCCGACCCCCAGGAGCTTCTTCACGCGCGGCGCGTCGTGATCGCTGATCTCGGCGGCCTTGCGGAAGCCGCGCTTGCGCTTGGGCGACTTCTTCTCGAGGATGTGGCTCGAGTAGGCGTGACGGCCGCGGACCTTGCCCTTGGCGGTCACCCGGAAGCGCTTCTTCGCGCCGGAATGGGTCTTCATCTTCGGCATGACGAGCGGTGCAGGATAGCGGCCCCCGGCTCAGGCCGCCTCGGCCAGCGCCGCCGCGAGCCGGCGCACCCCCTCGGCGAGCGCGGGCTCGGGCAGCGCGGCGTAGCCGAGGACGAGCGCCGCGGTGGACTCCCGCTCCCACAGGAGCGGCACGACCCCGACCTCGCGCGCCGCGAGGGCGGCGGCCAGCGGCGCCGCCGCCACCGGCCTGCGCAGGCGCACGACGACGTGCAGCCCGGCGGCCAGCCCGGTGACGCGGGCGCCGGGCACGTGCGTGGCGAGCGCCGCCACGAGCGCGTCGCGCCGGGCGCGGTTGCGGCGCCGGGCGAGCCGGATCTGGCGGTCGTAGGCGGCGGAGCCGAGCAGCTCGGCGAGCGCGAGCTGGTCGAGCACCGGGTTGCCGCCGTCGAGCAGCTCGCGCTCCCGGGCGAGCTCGGCGGCCAGGCCGGGCGGGGCGGCGATCCAGCCGATCCGCAGCGCCGGCGCCAGCGCCTTGCTCACCGAGCCGACGTAGGCGACCAGCTCGGGCGCGCGGCCCTGGAGCGCGCGCACGGGCCGGCGGTCGTAGCGCAGCTCCCCGTCGTAGTCGTCCTCGATCACCAGGCGCCCGGGCGCGGCGGAGGCCCACTCGAGCAGCGCGGTGCGGCGCTCGGGCGCCAGCGCCACCCCGAGCGGGAACTGGTGGGCCGGGGTGACGAGCACGGCGTCGGCGGCGGCGCCCGCCAGGCGCGCGGTGTCGATCCCGTCGGCGTCGACCGGGACGCGGATCGTGCGGGCGCCTGCGGCGCGCAGGACGTGCACGTGCGGCGGGAGCGTCGGGTCCTCGACGGCGACCCGCGCCTGCCCGCGGCGGGCGAGCACCCGGGCGAGCAGCTGGAGCGCCTGCCGCGCGCCCGCGGTGACGACGACATCCTGCGGCGTCGTCTCGACCCCGCGCGAGCGCGCGAGGTGCGCGGCCAGCGCCGCACGCAGCTCGGGGGCGCCCGCCGGATCGGGGTAGTGCAGCGCGGATGCCGGCGCGGTGCTCAGGGCGGTGCGCAGCGCGCGCTGCCAGGCGGCGCGCGGGAACGCGGTGAGGTCCGGGACGCCGGGGAAGAAGTCGTAGGCCGGGCGCGCGGGCCGGGCGGGCGCGGCGCCGCGCCGCGGTGCGTCGGCGGCGGCGGATCGGGCGGCGACGCGGGTGCCCGAACCCTGGCGGGCCTCGAGCAGCCCCTCGGAGGTCAGCTGCGCGTAGGCCTCGACGACGAGCCGCCGCGAGACGCCGAGGTCGCGCGCGAGCGTGCGGGTCGAGGGCAGCCGGTCGCCCGGCTCGAGCCGCCCCGCGCGGACCGCGGCGCGCAGCGCCTCCTCCACGCGTCGCCCCAGCGGACCGGGGCCGCGCAGGTCGAGCAACACCTCCGGACCGGAAGTGGTACCCGAAACTGCGTCGTAACTGGTGCTTGGCATGAGACCAGCCGGACCCTACCGTGCCGCCCATGACCACCGTCGCCCTGTCGCCGCCGCGAGAGCACGCCGTCCGCCTGGGCCTCTGGGTCCTCGGCGCCGCGTGGCTCGCGATCGCGGCACTCCAGATCCTCGACCCGGCCGCGTTCGTGGACGTCGTGGGCCCCTACGGCGCCGTGAACGAGCACTACGTCCGCGACCTGGCCTCCTGGTACGCCGCGGGCGGCATCCTGCTCGTGCTCGCCGCGAGCCGGCCGGCGTGGCGCGTCCCGGTGCTGCTCTTCACGCTGATCCAGGGGGTGCTGCACCTCGTGAACCACGTGTTCGACATCGGCGACGCGGACCCGGGCTGGATGGGCCCGCTGAACGCCGTGCTGCTCGCCGCGACGCTCGGCGTCACGGCGTGGCTGCTCAGCGCGGCGCAGAGCGGAGCGCGGCGATGAGGGTCTTCCTGGCCGGAGCCACCGGGGCGATCGGGCGCCCGCTGGCCGAGCGGCTGCTCGGCGCCGGGCACGAGGTCACCGGCACGACGCGCTCGCCCGGGCAGGCCGCGGCGCTGCGCGAGCGCGGGATCGACGCGGTCGTCGTCGACGCGCTCGACGCCGAGGCGCTGCGCGCGGCGGTGCTCACCGCGCGGCCGGAGGTCGTCGTCAACCAGCTCACCGCCCTCCCCCAGCGCATCGATCCGCGCCGCTACGCCCGCGACCTGGCGGCGACGAACCGGCTTCGCCGCGAGGCCGGGCCGGTGCTCGCGCGGGCCGCGGCCGAGGCGGGGGCGCGGCGGATCGTCGCCCAGAGCATCAGCTTCATCGCGCGTCCCGAAGGCCCGCCCGTGCTCGACGAGGACGCCCCGCTGTTCACCGACGCCCCGCCCGGGCTGCGCGACGGCGTCGAGGGCGCCGCGGACCTCGAGCACGCGACGCTCACGACGCCCGGGATCGAGGGCCTCGTCCTGCGCTACGGGTTCTTCTACGGCCCGGGCACGGCGTTCGGGCCCGGCGGCTCGCAGGCGCAGGACGTCGCCCGGCGGCGGCTGCCGGTCGTCGGCGCCGGCACCGGGATCTTCTCGTTCGTCCACGTGGACGACGCGGCCGACGCGACCGTGCTCGCGCTCGATCGCGGCGGGCCCGGCGTCTACCACGTCACCGACGATGAGCCGCTCGCGCAGCGCGACTGGCTGCCGCTGCTGGCCGGCGCGCTCGGGGCGAGGCCCCCGCGCCGCGTTCCCGTGTGGCTCGCGCGGCTCGCGGCGGGTCCGGTGGCCGGGCAGGCCGTCTCGATGCGCGGCGCGGCGAACGCGAAGGCGCGGCGTGAGCTCGGCTGGGTGCCCGGGCACCCGTCGGTGCGGACCGGTTTCGCCGAGGTCTTCGGCGCTCAGGCCGGCTCGGCGTCGGCCGGCTCGGGCTCGACGGCCTCAGCCTCGACGGCCTCGGGCTCGACGGCCTCAGGCTCGACCGCGTCAGGCTCGACCGCGTCAGGCTCGACCGCGTCGGCGACCTCGGCGGCCTCGACGGCCTCGGGCTCGTCGCCGCCGGCCTCGGGCTGAGCGTCCTCCGGGGCGGCCTTGCCGCCGAGCGCCTCGTGGCGCGCCTCGTCGATGTCGTCCTTGAGGACCGACTTCGAGGGGCCCAGCACCATCGTCATGTTGCGCCCGTCGAGGTTCGGGCGCTGCTCGATGACCGCCAGCTCGTCGAGCTCCTCGGCCAGCCGGTCGAGGATCATCTGCCCGCGCTCGGGGTGCGTGGTCTCGCGCCCGCGGAACATGATCGTGATCTTGACCTTGTCCTTGTGGCGCAGGAAGCGCTCGACGTGGCCCTTCTTCGTCGCGTAGTCGTGCTCGGCGATCTTCGGGCGGAACTTGATCTCGCGGATCGTGATCTTCTGCTGGTGCTTGCGCGCGGCCTTCTGCTTCTGGGCCTGCTCGTACTTGTACTTCGAGTAGTCGAGCACGCGGCACACCGGCGGCCGGGCGTCAGGGGCGACCTCGACCAGGTCGAGGTCGCGCTGCTGGGCGTAGCGCAGGGCCTCGTCGGTCTTCATGACCCCGATCTGGGTGCCGTCGTCGCCGATCACGCGAACCTCGGGCACGCGGATGCGCTCGTTGATCCGGGTCGTGTCCCGCTCGGGCGGACGCCGGTCGAATCTGCGGGGGACCGGCACTAGCTGTTACGGAGGCGCGTCAAGCGGCGCGCTGGGCGGACGTCTCGGTCAACGGCGCAAGCATAGCCGACCCGCGCAAGGTCGTCGGCTCCGCCCGCCGGCAGCTCGATCACCGAGCGCGCGCGCAGGCAGGTGCGCTGGCGCCGCGGAGCCACCGCACGGTCGACGCGCACCACCCGGCCGGCGCCGTCGAGCCACACGAGGTCGAGCGCGAAGCGCATCCCGAACGTGTGCACGGCCCGGCAGGGGCGCAGGTGCAGCGCGCGCCCCACGGGCAGCGCCGGCAGGCCGGCGAGTCCGCGCCGGCGGTCGCGGGCGCGCAGGGCCTCGTGCAGGACCACGCCGCCGTCCAGCTCCCGCGCGGGCAGCGCCCCCAGGCGGGTGCGCCAGGGCTCGCTCACGAGCCGGCGCGGGTGGCGGTCTCGTGCTCGAGGCGCTCGGCGAACGCCTCGAGCGTCAGCGTGCCCTCGTCGCCCTCGTGGCGCCGGCGCACGGCGACCGTGCCCTCCTGCGCCTCGCGGTCGCCGATCACGAGCATGTACGGGACCTTCTGGAGCTCGGCCTCGCGGATGCGCCGCCCGATCGACTCGGTGCGCGCGTCCACGTCGACCCGCAGCCCGCGGCGGCGCAGCTGCGCCGCCGCGCCCTCGGCCGCGCCGGCGTGCCGGTCGGAGATCGGCAGCACGAGCGCCTGCACCGGGGCGAGCCAGACCGGGAAGTCCCCGGCGTAGTGCTCGGTGAGGATCCCGATGAAGCGCTCGAAGGACCCCATGCGCGCGGTGTGGATCATCACCGGCCGGTGCTCGGCGTTGTCCGCGCCGATGTAGCTCAGGTCGAAGCGCTCGGGCATCGAGTAGTCGAGCTGGACGGTGCCGAGCTGCCACGAGCGCCCGAGCGAGTCGGTCGTGTGCAGATCGATCTTCGGGCCGTAGAACGCGCCGTCGCCGGGGTTCAGCACGTAGTCCAGGCCCTGGTCCTTCAGCGCCTGCTCGAGCTTCGCCTCCGCGCGGTCCCACATCTCGTCGCTGCCGATCCGCTGCTCGGGGCGCGTGGAGAGCTCGAGCTGCATCTCGAACCCGAACAGGTCGAAGGTCGCGAACGAGTACTCCAGGCAGCGCTGGACCTCCTCCTGCACCTGCTCCTCCGTGCAGAAGATGTGGGCGTCGTCCTGGATGAAGTGGCGCACGCGCAGCAGGCCGTGCAGGGTCCCGCTCAGCTCGTTGCGGTGCAGCAGACCCGGCTCGGCATAGCGCACCGGGAGGTCGCGGTAGGACCAGCGCTGCTGGCGGTACAGGTGCGCGTGCCCGGGGCAGTTCATCGGCTTGACGCCGAACTCGCGGCCCTCGGTCTCGGTCACGAACATGTTCTCGCGGTACTTGCCCCAGTGCCCGGAGGTCTTCCACAGCTCGCTCTCGTAGAGCAGCGGCGTCTTGACCTCGGTGAAGCCGCGCTCGGCGCCCATCTCGCGCGAGAGCGCGACGAGCGTGTTGAAGAGCGTCGTGCCCTTGGGGAGCCAGAAGGCCGAGCCCGGCGAGAGCTCGGAGAACGTGAACAGCCCCAGCTCGCGCCCGAGCCGGCGGTGGTCGCGCGCCCGCGCCTGCTCGAGCCGCTCGAGCTCCGCCTCGAGCTCCTTCTTCGTGAAGAACGCGGTCCCGTAGATCCGGGTGAGCATCGTGCGGCTCGCGTCGCCGCGCCAGTAGGCGCCGGCGACCGACTGGAGCTTCAGCGCGCCGACCCGGTCGGTCGCGGGCGCGTGCGGCCCGCGGCAGAGGTCGGTGAACGGGCCGTTGCGGTAGAGCGAGACCGTCTCGACGCCCTGGTCGCGCACGAGGTCCTCGATCAGCTCGACCTTGTAGTCCTGCCCCTCGGCGCGGAAGCGCTCGAGCGCCTCGGCCACGGTCACGTCCTCGCGCTCGAAGGCCTCGGCGGCCTTCAGGTGCTCGCGCATCCGCTGCTCGATCGCGGGGAAGTCGGCCTCGGTGACCGTGACCCCCTCGGGGAACTCGAAGTCGTAGTAGAAGCCGGCGTCGATCGGCGGCCCGATCGAGACCTTCACGCCCGGGTAGAGCTCGGTCACCGCGGTCGCCAGCACGTGGGCGGCGTCGTGGCGGATGAGGTCCAGCGCGTCGCGCCCGCTCTTGGCGGTGATCACCTCGAGCGGCTCGCCGTCGAGCAGTGGCCGCGCGAGGTCGCGGACCTCGCCGGCCTGCTTGACCGCCAGCGCGGCGCGCGCCAGGCCGGGGCCGATCGCCGCGGCGGCATCGGCGCCGGTGGCGCCGTCCTCGAGCTCGAGCGGGGTGCCGTCAGGGAGCGTGACCTTCACCGGGGCGATGCTACGCGAGCGCCCCCGGGATCGCCGCCCGGACCGGCGACGACGATGCCGTTCCGGCGCAGGTTCGCCTCTGTGACATGGGTCACACAGGCGAAACGCGCTGCATTTCGAGGGGTTCACTGTCGATACCAGGCCCCGGCGCGCGCCAAGGCAGGCGCGCGCGAGCCCAGGACGACCCTCGCCGACTGGCCGGGGGACCCACCGATCCGGCTCGGCCACGCACCCCACGGGCGGCACGCCGTGCGCACTCCTGCGTTCGCGCGCGCCGCCGCCGAGGAAGGACTCCCCCTCACATGCCCGCCAACCGCACCACCCTGCTGCCCGCGCTCGCGGCCGGCGCCCTGATCCTCCCCGCCGCCGGCGCGCTCGCCGCGGGCCCGCTGACGCCCGGCGAGGCCGCGCAGCCGGGCGCGAGCACCGAGATCGTCACCGCGGTCGCCTCGGCCGAGCGCGCCGTGGACCGTCACGTGACCCGCGAGCGCCGCTCCACCGCGATCCGCCGCGTCGAGCGTCTCTCGCGCACCCGCGCGCGGCTGGCGGGCGAGCCGGCGCCGGGCGCCCGCGGGCCCGCCGAGGTGCGCACGTGGTCCACCGCGCGGCTCGAGCGCCACGGGCGCCGCCTGCGCGCGAGCGTCGCCGAGCTGCGCCGAACCGGCGGCGCCCCGGACGTGCCGATCCCCGCCGCGCTCGACGCGATCGCGCAGTGCGAGTCCGGCGGCAACCCGCGGGCGATCGGCGGCGGCGGCGCCTACCGCGGCCTGTTCCAGTTCGACCGCGGCACGTGGGCGTCGGTCGGCGGGAGCGGCGACCCCGCCGCCGCCTCCGTCGAGGAGCAGTACCGCCGCGCGGCGATGCTCTACGCGCGCGCCGGCGCGGCACCGTGGCCGGTCTGCGGGCGCTGAGGCCCGGATAGCCTGCGGCGCGTGGACGCCGCCGCGCTGCGCGCCGAGTTCCCGGTCCTCGAACGGGCCGCGTACCTCAACGCGGGCACGTGCGGCCCGGTGCCCCGGGCCGCACGCGACGCCGCGCGCGACGCCTGGGAGCAGGCCGTCGCCGAGGGGCGCAGCGGCCCCTACTACGCGCGCCTCGCGGCCGAGCGCGAGCGACTGCGCGCGGCCTACGCGCAGCGCCTGGGCGCCGAGCCCGCGGACGTCGCGCTGACGACGTCCACGAGCGAGGGCGTCGTGCGCGTGATCGAGGGGCTCGGGCTCGGCCCGGGCGACGAGGTCCTGACCGCGCCCGACGAGCACCCGGGCCTGCTCGGGCCGCTGCTCGCCGCCCGCGCGCGCCGCGGCGTGCGCATCCGCACCGCGCCGCTCGCGGACCTCGCCGACGCCGCCGGACCCGCCACGCGCCTCGTCGCCTGCTCCCACGTCGCGTGGACCACCGGCGCGCTCGCCCCGGCCGCCCTGCGCGACCTGGACGTCCCCGTGCTGCTCGACGGCGCCCAGGGGGCCGGTGCGCTCGCCGTCGATGTGGGCGCCCTGGGCTGCGCCTTCTACGCCGCCTCGGGCCAGAAGTGGCTCTGCGGCCCGGTCGGCCTCGGGATGCTGTGGATCGCCCCGGCGCACCGCGACGCGCTGGCGCCCACCGGCCTGACCTACCCGAACCTCGAGCGCCCCGGCGACGGCCTCGACGCCGCGCCGCTGCCCGACGCGCGCCGCCACGACGCGCCGTCGCTCGCGCTCGAGCACGTGCTCGCCGCGCTCGCGGCCCACGAGACGCTCGCCGCGGCGGGATGGCCGGCCGTCCACGACCGCGCCGCCCGGCTCGCCGCCGACCTCGCCGCCGCGCTCACCGCGCGCGGGCTCCGCCTCGCGCCGCGCGGGCGCACGACGCTCGTCTCCTGGGAGGCGGCCGACCCGGCCGCCGTGCGCACGCGGCTGGCCGGCACCGGCGTCGTGGTGCGCGACATCCCGGGGACGCCGTACGTCCGCGCCTCGGTGGGCGCGTGGAACGACGCCCGCGACCTCGAGCGCCTGCTCGCCGCGCTCGGCTGACCTCGCTACCGTGCCCGGGATGGCCCGCAGCACCGAGCCCCGGCCCTACCGGCGCGGCCCCGCGCGCCGGCTGTGGCCCTCGCCCTCGCGCCCGGTGACCTGGCGTGCGGCGCGGCGCGCCGTCGGCGACTACGGGCAGCCCGGCACGCCCTCGTGGCGCGAGATCGACTGGCCCGCGCACACCCACCGCGCGCCGATCGACGGCGACCCCGTGACGTACGTGGACCTCGGCCACGGCGACCGCGCCGTCGTCTTCGTCCACGGCCTCGGGGGCTCGTGGCAGAACTGGCTCGAGAACCTCCCCGCGGTCGCCGCCGCCGGCCACCGGGCGATCGCCCTCGACCTGCCGGGCTTCGGCCGGTCGGCGATGCCCGAGGGCGGGCTCTCGATCCCCGGGTTCGCGCGCACCGTCGACGCGCTCTGCAAGCACCTCGAGCTGGGGGCGGTCGCGCTCGTGGGCAACTCGATGGGCGGCTTCACCGCCGCCGAGGCGGCGATCCGCCACCCGGAGCGCGTCGAGCGCCTCGTGCTCGTCGACGCCGCCGGGATCACGACCACCGAG
>JALOLQ010000261.1 GCA_025455895.1 Solirubrobacteraceae bacterium | reverse complement strand
GGCTGCGCATCGCGAGCGGGCCCCAGGGCGGGCCGCAGAGCTCCAGGACGTTCACGGTGAGCGTCAAGCGACGCGGGCGCTGAGCCGCCGTCGTGGATACTCCCAGCATGCGCCGGCCGACCCTGCTCGTCACGCTCCTGACCCTGGCCGCCGCGGCGGCCCCCGCGCTCGCCGCAGGCGTCAGGACGAACCCCGAGAACGACCGGCGCCGGGGCCCGGCGATGGACGCCGGCTACTTCCTCGGGTCCCCGACGCCGACCTACCAGTGGCACGGCTGCACGAAGGTGGACACGCACTATTGGCCGATCCCGCTCGCCGGCCCGAGCAGCCCGAGTGGGAAGAGCACGAGCCGCTACGTGCGCTTCACGGTCAAGGTCGGCGGCGGCTTCCCGCGCTTCGCGTGGAAGGCCAAGCCGGGCTGGCGGATCTGCGGCGTCCAGGCCGCGGCGCAGCTGCGCAGCCGGTCCGTCCGCGCCGACCTCCTCGCCGAGATCGGCTACCCCTCGGGTCCGACCCAGGGGTCGACCTCGGCGGCCTCCGGCGGCACGGAGACGCTCTCGGTCACGATCCCCAAGCGCGGCATCCGCGCGCGCGGCTTCGAGCAGTTCGAGGGCCAGACGTTCTCGATCGTCGCGTTCCAGTCGGTGAGCGTGTTCGTGAAGCCGAAGCGGTAGACCGCAGCGCCGGGATCGAGCCGGCCGGCGGAAACCACGGTTCCGCGCCTCGCGGCGGCGGAACCGCGATGGAAGCGCCCCCGCCTAGGGTCCGCCGCCGGAGGCCCTCATGCGCCGCGCCGTCCTGCTTCCCGCGATCCTCGTCGTCCTGCTCGCCAGCGCGAGCCAGACGCACGCGGCGACGTGCAGCTTCACCGGCGTGGGCGGCGTCGGGGTCTGGCACCTGAGCGGCAACTGGAGCTGCGGCCACATCCCCACGACGGGCGACACGGCGGTCATCGACTCCGGGGACGACGTGACCGTCGACCAGGACGACAGCGTCCCGAGCCTCACCCACACCACCGGGACGATCACCTTCGCGGGCTCCTCGACCCTCGAGGTGACCTCCGCGACGCTCCTCAACGCGGGGCTCCTCACCGGGCCCGGCACGCTGCGTGCCGCCGGGGGCACGCTCACCAAGAGCGCGGGAACGCTGACCATCGCGAACGCCGCGAAGCTCGAGCTCGACGTGCCCGGGAGCCTCGGCGCGGGCAGCATCTGCCTCATGGACCAGGGCGGCGGCGACCCGCGGGTGCAGCTCGACGCGGCGCTGACGATCGGCGCCGGAGTGGCCCCGGACGTGATCAGCTGCAACGCCGGCCTCGACGGCCCCGCCGTCGCGATCACGCCGGCGGGCAGCCTGATCAAGACGGGGGCGGGCACGACAGCGATCGACCCCGGAGTCGACAACGACGGCCTGCTCGACGTCCAGGCCGGCACCCTGCGGCTCAGGTCGCCCGATGGCGCCACCAGCACCGGCAACTACCAGGTCGCCGCCGCCGCGACGCTGCAGCTCGAGGCCGCGCAGGGCCTGACCTCGGCCGCGTCGGTCACCGGCTCCGGCACGCTGAAGGTCACCGGCGGCAGCAGCACGGTGGCCGCGGGCGCGGTCTTCACGCCGGCCCACCTGACGCTGGACGGCGTGCTGAACGCGCTGACCCTCAGCGGGACCAGCCCGGTCGTCACGCCGACGACGCTCACGCTGAACAGCGGAACGCTGACCAGCACCCGGGACCTCGCCCCCGGCACGCTGACCGCGGGCGGCGGCACGCTCGCCGGCAACAGCACGCTCACGGTAGGCCCGGGCCAGACGTTCACGAAGACCGCCGGAACGCTCCAGGTGGTGGACGGCGCGACGCTCGCCTTCGACACGCCCGCCACGATCGGCGCGGGCAGCATCTGCCTCATGGACCAGGGCGGCGGCGACCCCGAGCTGCGGATCAACAGCGAGCTCGCGATCGGCGCCGGGGCGGCGGCGCACGTGATCACCTGCAACGCCGGCCTCGACGGCCCCGCGGTGACGCTCACCGCGGCCGGGACCCTCGACAAGGTCGGCAGCGGGACCACGACGATCGACCCGCGCGTCCAGACCGCCGGCATCGTCTCCGCCGCCGGGGGCCAGACGCTGGACCTGGCCAGCGGCTTCACGCAGACCGGCGGAATCGTGGCGGCGGGCAGCGGCGGCGCACTCACGACCGGTGCGGCGAGCAGCGTCTCGGGCGGCGAACTCCGCGTCCTGGGCGGCTACACCGGCGCGGTCGCGCTCACCGGTTCCGGACGGCTGACCGGCTCCGGGACGATCACCGGCAGCGTGACGAACACCGCGGGCACCGTGGGTCCGGGCCTCTCGCCGGGAACGCTCACCGTCAGCGGCGGGTTCACGCAGGGTCCCGGCGGCACGCTCGAGCTGGATGTCACCGGCACGACCCCCGGTACGCAGTTCGACGTCCTGGCCGTGAGCGGCCACGCCGCGCTCGACGGCACCGTGAAGGTGCTGGGCGTCTTCGACCCGCAGCTCACCGACGTGTTCGCCTTCCTCACCTCGGGCTCGCGCAGCGGGACGTTCGCTTCCCTGGTCTCCGGGCCGCTCACCGGCGGCAAGCAGTACGCCATCGACTACCCGTCCGGGTCACCGTTCGGAGCGCAACTGGTGCTGCAGCCGCCGCAGGCGCCGCAGAACACGAGCCCACCGTCGATCACCGGGACACCGGCGGCCGGCGCAGCGCTCACGTGCGACCCCGGCACGTGGACCGGCAGCCCGGCGCTCACCTACCAGTGGCTGCGCGACGGGCAGCCGATCAGCGGCGAGACCGGCGCCACGTACACCCTCGCCGCGGCCGATGCCGGCCATGCGATCACGTGCCGCGTGCGCGCCGTGAACGCCTCCGGCGAGGCCCAGGCCACGAGCGCGCCGATCGGCGTGCCGGCGCCCGCGCCCGCCGGCACGGCCCCGCCCGCGAGCGCCGTCCCGGCGGCCGCCCGGCCCGCGGAGGAGGTGCTCGCCGCCGGGAGCCGGGACCAGATCGCCACGGCGCTCGGCCTCCCGCCCGCGAGACGCTGCGTGAGCCGGCGCAACTTCCCGATCCGCGTGCGCCGGCCGCCGGGAGTGACCATCCGGGCGGCGAAGGTCATCGTCGACGGCCGGCCCGTGAAGACCCGGAAGGTCGCCGGACGGTTCACGGCGACCGTCGACCTGCGCGGCCTGCCGAGGGGCCGCTTCACGGTCACCGTCACCGTGACGACCGCGAGCGGGCGTCGGATCGCCGGCGCCCGCCGGTACCGCACCTGCGCGCCGAAGCGCCGCTGAGCGGCGGACCTACCGCGGGGTCCCCGCCCCCTCGAGCTCGGCCTCCAGCCGGTCGCACCAGCCGACGATGAACGCGTGCAGCTCGTGCCCGAAGCGGGCGACGTGCTCGGGGAACGCGGCGCCCGCCTCGCGCGAGCGCGCGGCCGTCGGCAGGATCTCCGAGGCGAACAGCTCGATCCCGCGCTCGGAGCGCTCGCGGATCGCCGCGACGAGGGCGAG
>JALOLQ010000260.1 GCA_025455895.1 Solirubrobacteraceae bacterium | reverse complement strand
GGCCTACGCCCCCGCCCCTCCGGCGACCGCCGCCCCGGGCGCCCGGGCCCCGTGCCCGAGCGCCCGGGCGACCGCGGCGAACACCTCGAGCGTCGCGAGCGCGCCCGCGTGCGGGCCCTTCTCGAAGTCGTCGCCGTCGACGGCCATCGTGTTCGTCACGTGGGCGAGGCAGACGACGTCCCGCTCGCGCGCCTCGGCGTAGGCGTAGAGCGCCGCGGCCTCCATCTCGACGACGTGGCAGCCGGCCGCGCGCGCGGCGTCGATCGCCGCCTCGGTCTCGCGGAACGGCGCGTCGGTGGTCCACGAGGCGCCCGCGTGCACCGGCTCGCCGAGCCCGCCGACCGTTCCCTCCAGCGCCCGCCGCAGGCGAGCGGGCAGGCGGCTCCAGGGCTCGGGCGGGAGATAGTGCGCGCTCGTCCCCTCGTCGCGCCAGGCGCGCTCGATCAGCACGTGGTAGGGCGGCTCGTCCTGCTCGATCAGCTGCCCCGACGACGTGACGCTCACGACGAGCTCGCAGCCGCTCACCGCGAGCTGCTCGGCGACGAGCACCGCGAACGGGGCGCCGACCGCGCAGCCGACGACGCCGAACGGCACGCCCGCGTGCTCGGCCGTCCAGAGCTCGGTGTGGTAGCAGGCCCACCCCGGATGGAGCCGGGCGAGCTCGGTCCGGATCAGGTGGCGCACGACGTCGCCGTCCGGGTCCAGCAGGCACACCGCCGGCACGTCGTCGCCGGTGCGGCCGAGTTGCCGGCGCCCCTCGCGCACGAGCCCCTCGGGCCGGAAGACCGACGCGGCGGTGGTGTCCTTGGGCTGCTGGATGGGGGCGCGCGCATCCGCGGCGCCGCTGGGCGACGAGTCCATGCCTCCAGCATGACGCGCCGCCGCACCGGAATCACGGCTGCGGCGCGGAGTTCATGAAACCGTCACCTCTGCGACCTCGGCCCCTGGGATGATCCGGCGATGGACCGCGACGCCGCCCTCGAGCCCCGCAACGCCGCCGAGCGTGCGCTCGCCCGGCTGACCGCGGTGAACCCGACCGTCGTCCTGCGCCTGTTCCTCGGCGCCGTCTTCATCACCGTCTTCTTCGAGAACCTCGCGTTCAAGCGCTACACGCCGGACGGCTACGAGCGCCTGATCGACCGCTACGCCTCGCGCAACGACGCGCCCGGCTTCTGGTCCGACGGGGTGATGCAGCTGTTCGCCGACAACGCGACGCTGTTCGCCCCGCTGCAGGCGATCACCGAGATGAGCTTCGGCCTGCTGCTCGTGCTCGGGCTGGCGAGCGGGCTCGTCGCGCTGGCGGTGACCGGGTTCCTGGTGACGCTGTGGTTCTCCGAGCTCGGCCTGTTCTGGATCTGGGAGCTGCTCGGCCTCGTGATGGTCGCGCTCGCCGTGGCGCTCGGCTCGCTGCCCTCGCTGCTGCGCGGATCGACGGCCGAGCGCATCCTCGGGCCGCCCTCGCTGCCCCGCTGGCCGCTGGTGGCCCGGCTGGTCCTCGCGGTGATCGGCGGGCTCGCGCTGGCCGTGCTGATCGACGTGTCCGGCACCGGCGGCCGCGCCAACGGCGACGTCTCGCTGCGCGCGGGGCTCGTCTTCGGCGGGGCGCTCGTCGCGCTCGCGCTGCTCGACGACGTGCGCCGGCGGCGCGCCGCGGCGGCGTAGCCCGCTCAGCGGCTCAGGCGCAGCAGCTCGCCCATCCCGGCGGCGAAGTCCTCCTGCGCCTGGAACCCCAGCACGGCCCGGGCGCGGTCGGGCGCCGCGAAGACGTGGCGCACGTCGCCGAGCCGGAAGTCGCCCGTGACCACCGGCCGCGGGGCGCCGGCGGGGGCGGCGTCGCAGAGCGCCGCGGCCATCGCCCCGACGCTGCGCGGCGTCCCGCTGCAGACGTTGAAGGCGCCGGCGACCGGCTCGGCCGCCTCCAGCGCGAGCAGGTTCGCCCGGGCCACGTCGCGCACGTGGACGAAGTCGCGCAGCTGGGCGCCGTCCTCGAAGACCCGCGGCGGGCGGCCGGCGGCGAGCTCGCTGAGGAACAGCGCCGCGACCCCCGCGTACGGGGTGTCGCGCGGGAGCCGCGGGCCGTAGACGTTGTGGTAGCGCAGCGCGGTGACCGCGACCCCCGTCTCGCGCGCGAACGCCGCGCAGAGGTGCTCCTGGTGGAGCTTCGTCGCGGCGTAGACGTTGCGCGGGTCGAGCGGAGCGTCCTCGCCGACCGCCTCCGCCGCGAGCGGCGCGCCGCAGTGCGGGCACGGCGGCTCGAAGCGGCCGGCGCGCAGGTCCGCGGCGGCCCGCGGCCCCGGCGCGACGCTCCCGTGCTCGGGGCAGCGGTAGCGGCCCTCGCCGTAGACGACCATGCTGCTCGCGAGCACGAGCCGGCCCGCGGACCCGGCGGCGGCGAGCTCGCGCAGCAGCACGGCGGTCCCGAGGTCGTTGTCGGCGCTGTAGTCGGCGATGTCCGCGAGGTCGACGCCGAGCCCGACCCGCGAGGCCTGGTGGCTGACCGCGTCCACGCCGCGCAGCGCCGCCCGCACCGCGTCCGCGTCGCGCAGGTCGGCGGGCACGTGCTCGGCGCCGGGCGGCAGGTGGGTGGCGAGGCGGTCGAGCACGACCGCCTCGTGGCCGGCCGCGAGCAGCGCCTCGACCACGTGCGAGCCGATGAAGCCCGCGCCGCCGGTCACGAGCACCCTCATCGCCCGACCTCGCGCAGGCCGTCGTCGCCCGAGACGACGAGCGTCCCGTCGGTCAGCCGCACCACGCCGTAACGGCAGGGCCCCGGGAAGCGCCCGGCGGCCCGCCACGCGCCGCCCGCGCCGCGCCGGAACCGCTCGAGCGTGCCGGAGACGACGCCGCACACCGCGACCTCGCCGCCCCCGAGCGCCGCCAGCCCGGAGGGCGCGATCCGGCCGGGCAGCGGCGTGCGCGGACCGGGCGCGGTGCCGCTGCCGAGCCGCTCGGGCCGGCGGCCGGGCGCGTTGTCGGCGACCCAGACCGCGCCCCCGGGCGCGACGTCGAAGGCGAACGGGTTGTTCCAGCCGCCGCTGAGCACCTGCGGCTCGGCGCCGGGGCGGCGCGGGTCGAGCGCCAGCAGCTTGCCGTTCGGCGCCTGCGGATCGGTGATCCGCTCGGGCTCGCCGAGGTCGCCGATCCCGAGCGCGAGACGGCCGTCGGCGAGCACCGCGAGGTGCCCGCCGTTGGCGAGCCGCGCCGAGCGGGGACCGGTCCAGACGCGCTGCGCGGGCGCCGGCAGGACGCGATCGACGACGAGCGTCCCGGCCGGCTCGGTGTAGGCGGCGTACGTCCGTCCGCCGTCCACGGCGAGTCCCAGCAGCCCGCGCTGTCCCCGGGTGGACACGCGCACGCGCGCCAGGACCTTCGCCGAGCCGCGGTCGAGGATCCGGCCCGAGCGCAGCTCGCCGTAGCGCAGCCCGCCGCCCGGCAGCGGCGCGAGCGCGGCGATCACCTCGGCGCCGGCCGGGGCCGCGGCACGCCCGGCGGGCTCCGCCGGCGCGCGCGGGGCCGGCGCGTC
>JALOLQ010000023.1 GCA_025455895.1 Solirubrobacteraceae bacterium | reverse complement strand
CCGCGCCGGCGCACGATCTCCGGCATCGCCGCCTCGACCGTGTGGATGACGCCCTCGGTGTTCACGCGCAGCACCCGGTGGAAGCTCTCCCGCGACATCGCGCGGAAGGTCGCGCCGCGCGAGACGATCCCCGCGTTGGCCATCACGACGTCGACGCCGCCGAAGCGCTCGACCGCCGTGGCGACGGCGGCCTGGAGCGCCCCGAGGTCGGTCACGTCGGCGGCGATCCCGAGCGCCTCGCCGCCGAGCGCGGCGGCGGCCTCGTCACAGGCGGTCTGGTCGAGGTCGACGATCACGACGTGCGCGCCGCGCCGGGCGAGCGCCCGCGCGGTGGAGAAGCCGATGCCGCGGGCGCCGCCCGTGACCAGCGCGACCTTCCCGTGCACGTCGTAGCGGTCCTGGGCCATGCGGCGATCGTCGCAGACGGCCGCCCGGCGCGTAGCCTGCGCCCCGATGGGCCTGATCGACCTGCACTGCCACCTGCTGCCCGCCGTGGACGACGGCGCGCTCGACGTGGCCGACAGCCTCGCCATGGCCCGTCGCGCCGTGGCCGAGGGGTTCGAGGCGATCTGCGCGACGCCGCACATCCGCTCCGACCACGACGTCGTGCTCGAGGAGCTGCCCGGCCGCGTGGCCGCGCTCCAGGACGAGCTGGCCGCGCGCGAGGTCCCGCTGCGGGTGCTGCCGGGGGGCGAGGTGAGCGAGCTCGCGGTCGCCCGCCTGGAGGCCCGCGAGCTCCGCGCGCTCACGCTGAACCGGGGCCGCTGGATCCTGCTCGAGCCGAAGGCCGGCCCGCTCAGCGACACGCTCGACGCCGCCGTGGAGCGGCTCGAGGCCCACGGGCTGCACGCGCTGATCGCGCACCCCGAGCGCCACCTCGGCGAGGACCTCTTCGAGCGGCTCGGCCGGCTCGTCGCGCGCGGCGCGCTCGTCCAGGCGACCGCCGCCTTCTTCACCCGCGAGGACACCGCACCCGGGATGCGGATGCTCGCCGAGCGCGGCCTCGTGCACGTGCTCGGCAGCGACGCGCACTCCTCCCACGGGGGGCGGCAGATCGAGTTCGCCGGGGCGCTGGAGGCGCTGGCCGGCGTCGCGCGCGTCGGCCCGCACCTCGAGTGGGTCGCCGACGCCGCGCCGCGCGCGATCCTCGCCGGCGAGCGCCCGCCGCTCCCCTACGCGCCCGGGTAGTCCGCGACGCGCACGAGCGCGGCGAGCCGCTCGACGGTCGCGCGGTCGCCGGTGCCCAGCCCGGCGTGCAGGAAGTTCGCCGCACCGGCGCCCGCGCCCGTGACCACCGCCTCGGCGAGCGGTCGCCCGGCCGCCAGCGCGGCGGCGATCGCGCCCATCATCGAGTCCCCGCAGCCCTCGCGCATCCCGTGCTCGAGCGCCGGGGGCACGACCCAGCGCGGCGTGCCGTCCGGCTCGAGCCACAGCGCGGGCTCGCCGCCGCGGGTGACGAGCACCGAGCGCGCGCCGCCGTCCCGCAGGCGGCGCGCCGCGGCCAGCAGGCGCTCCGGCGGGTCGACCGGCCCCTGCACGAAGCCCGCGAGCTCCCAGTCGTTGAGCTTCACGAGGTCCGGTCCGGCCGGGAGCACCGGCTCGAGCCGCGGGCTGGAGAGGTCGGCGATCACCGTCACCCCGGCGGCCCTCACGTCCGCGGCGATCTCGCCGTAGACCGCCTCCGGGAGCTGGTCGCCGGGGAACGCGTTGCCGATCGCGAGCACGTCCGCGCCGAGCGCGTCGGCGATCGCCGCCGAGACGAGCGCGTCCAGCTCGTGGCGCGAGGGCGGGGGCGCCGTCTCCTGTGCGACGAGCACGCGCTCCCCGCTGCGGCGGTCCACGACGTAGCAGCCGCTCGGCCCGGCGGTGGGCGTCAGGCGCACCGTGAACGGCAGCCGCGCGAGCAGGCCCTCGAGCACCGCGCCGGTCTCCCCGCCGCAGAAGCCGTGCAGGGTGACCTCGGCCCCCAGTTCGGCGGCCATCCGCCCGAGCCACACGCCCTGGCCCGCGGCGTGGACGTGGACGTCGTCCTCGCCGCCGCGCGCCTCGATCGTCACCGAGAGCAGCGGGTGCGGCCCGAAGACGACGACCCGCCCCATCGCGCTACCCGCCCCAGGGGCGCGTCGCCTCGAGCACCGCGGTCTCCAGGCCCTCCGAGCGCAGGCGGGTGATCGCCTGGTACTCGGGGTTCGTGACCATGTCCAGGAAGCGCTTGCGGCTCGGGTAGCGCACGACGAGCACCGCGTCCCAGTCGTGGCCCTCGGGGGCGACGAGCGTCGTCGAGACGTCGCCGGCGTAGAGCACCTCCCCGCCGACCTCGGCCAGGAACGGCACGACCTCGCGGGCGTAGCGCTGGTAGGAGCCCTTGCCCTCCTCGCCCGCGTAGCGCAGCAGGTTCAGCATGACGACGGGCCCGCCGTCGTCCTCCTCCAGGAACCGCTTGATGTCCTCACCGGTGGGATCGACGCTCATGCGCGGCAGGATGCCACGGAGCCCCGGGGCACGCCCCGCCCGGAGCGGGCGAGGCGCCGGCGCGTTCAGCCCGCCGGCACCGCGACGACCTCGAGCCCGCCGATGCCCTCGAAATCCGCCGGATTGCAGGTGTACACCGGCAGCCCGCGGGCCAGGGCGACCGCGGCGATCATCGCGTCGTACGAGCGTGCGGCCGGCTTGCGGCCCCGGCGTCGCAGGTCGGCCGCGACGCGCCCGAACGCGCGGGCGGCCGCGGCGTCGAACGGCAACGGGTCGAAGTCGGCCTCGGCCTGCTGGAGGCGCGCCTGGCGCGCGGCGCGCTCCCGCCGCCCGCCCGTGACGAGCGGGCCGACGGAGAGCTCGGCGAGCGTGATCGTCGTGATCAGCGGCTGCCCCGGCAGCAGTCCCGGATCGGTGATCCGGTCCAGGCGGATCACCACCGACGTGTCGAGCACGCCCGGGGAGGCGGGGCGGCTCACAGCCGGGGTTCGAGGATCGCGTCGAGGTCGTCGCGCAGCGCCTGCGGGTCGACCGGCGGGAGCGTGCGCCAGCGCTCGAGCAGCGGCCCGGCCGCCAGCGGGCGGGCCGGGAGCGCACGCAGCTCGGCGACCGGAGCGCCGTCCCGGGTGATCGTCACGACCTCGCCACCCGCCGCCCGCTCGACGATCTCGCCGCCGCGGTGGCGCAGGTCACGGATGCTCGCCTCGCTCATGGGAAACGAAGGTATCACCCGTGACACGGCTGATTCGCACGCCATCGCACCAGCCTGACGGCACAGCCGTCACGGCACACCGCCGCGTTCGTGCCGGGGCTGCGGCGTCCTACCCCGTGAACCGCGGCGCCACGGGCACGCGCGGCACCCGGAGGGTGCGCGACGCGCGCCGCGTCGCGGCGTTGTCCGCAGTGACGGTGGCGACGTTGCGGACCCGCGTGGCGGTCGTGCTCGGGGCGAGCCGGATCCGCACGCGGTGGGTGACCGACTTCCCGCGCCCGAGCAGCGCCTCGCGCCAGCAGGCGCGGCCGCGCTCGATCCGGCCCTCGGGCACGGCGGTGACCGTCGTCCCCGGCGGCGGCGTGTCGCAGATCTTCACGTTCTCGGCCGTCTGGCGCCCGGTGTTGCGCACGCGGATGGTGAACCACGCCTGGCGCCCGGGACGCACCACCGAGCGGTCGGCGGTCTTGCGGATGGTCAGGTTCGTGCGGCGCGTCTGCGTCACGCCGCCGGAGGTGCCGACGTTGTTGTCCGGGTTGCTGTCGCCCCCGGCGGCGACGCCGCCGGCGGTGTTCACGAACTGCCCGGCGACGAGCGGGATCACCCGCACGCTGATCCGCGCGCTCGCCCCGGCCCGGATCGAGCCCAGACGGCAGGTGATCGGCAGCGTCGTGGTGCACGTGCCCTGGGACGGGGTCACGGAGACGACCTGCGCCGGGTACTGCGGCGTGTCCACCACCACGACGTCGCGGGCGGTCCCCGTTCCGTCGTTGCGCACGTCGATGCGGTAGTCGACCGGGCTTCCCGCCTGCGGGCTCCGGGTGAGCAGCGTCTTGCGGACGCTGATGTCGCCCTGGTCGGCGAGGTCGCCGCTGATGCGGGTCGGCGCCTCGCTGCGGTTGTCGGCCGGGGTCGGATCCGGCTCGGCCCCCGCGACGGTGGCGACGTTGACGACGGTCCCGGTCGTGCCGGCGGCGATCCGCGCGCTGATCAGGACCTGGGTGGAGGCGCCGGCGGCGAGCGTCCCGAGCGGGCAGCGCACCGACTGGGCGGAGACCTGGCAGGGCCCGCCCTGGCCGGGGGTCGCCTCGAGCGCCGTGACCCCGGCGGGGATCGCGTCGTCGAGCACGACGCCGGTCGCCGCCTGCGGGCCCTTGTTCACCACGGCGACGCTGTAGACGATCGTCCCGCCCGCCGGCGCGGTCGCCGGCCCCGTCTTCGTCACGGCGAGGTCGGCGGCGGGGCCGACGGTCGTCGGCGCGTCGTCGGTGTTGTTCGCGGGCTCGAGATCGGTCTCCGCGCCGCTGACCGTCGCGACGTTGACGACCGTCTGCCCGGCGACCGCGAACGTCGCGCGGGCGTCGATCTCCACGTCGCGCGAGGCGCCGCGCGCGAGCGTGCCGAGCGCGCAGGTCACGCTCTGGCCGCTGATCGAGCAGGCGTCGCCGGGCCGCGCGGCCAGCGGCGTCACGCCGGCGGGCAGCGGGTCGCTGAGCGTCACCGCGGTCGCCGTGGCGGGGCCGTTGTTCGTGACCCGCAGCGTGTAGGTGAACGTCGCGCCGGCGGTGACGGTCGCGGGCGCCGACTTCACGACCGCGAGGTCGGTCACCGGGCGCACGACGAGCTCCGCAGAGGCCTCGTCGTCGCCGGGGCGGTTGCCCGGCGTCGTGGTCGCGACGCGCGCGGTGTTCGTCGTCGTACCCGGCTCGTCGCCGCGGACGACGAGCGTGACCGTGCGGTCGCCGGCCGCGCCCGGAGCCAGGTCGCCGAACGCACAGCTCAGATCGCGGCCGCTGAGCGCGCACGGCGGGTCGCCGGGGGCGACCGAGACGATCGCGAGCCCGGCGGGGATCGCGTCCTCGAGCGTCACGTCGCGGGCCACCGACGGGCCCTCGTTGAAGACCTCGATCCTGTAGGTCGCCTGCGCGCCCTGGAGGATCGAGCCGGGATCGACGCTCTTGCGCACGCCGACGTTCGCCGCCTCGTCGACGCCGACCGAGTCCGTCCCGCGGTCGTTGGCCGGGTTCGTGTCGTCGTCGGCGGTCACCTCGGCGGTGTTCGAGATCGGCTCGGTGCGATCCGGGTCGACCTGCGCGCTGACCGTGATCGTCACCGGCGGGTCGCCGGGGGCGAGCGTGCCCAGCTCGCAGCGCAGCGCCGGGCCGGTGAACGCGCACGTGGGCGAGCCCGGCTCGACGGTGGCGCCGGCCGCGAGCAGCCCGTCGGGCAGCGTGTCGGTGACGACGGCGTTCGCGGCCACCGACGGGCCGGCGTTGTCCACCGTGAGCGTGAACGTCGCGCGCTCGCCGGCGACGACGGTGTCCGCGGCGAACGCCTTGGTGATCCGCGCGTCCGACTCGCGCTGCACGGTCACGTCGCCCGGGTCCTGCACCTCCCCCGGCTGCTCGGTGGCCTTCGCGAACGCGGTGTTCTCGAGCTCGGCGTCGTTCGCGAGCGCCGCGTCCGGGATCACCGGGATCGTGATCGTGGCGCGCTGGCCCGGCTGGAGCGCCGAGAGCTTCCAGGAGAGCTCGCGGTCGGTCGCGCTCACGCTCTCGTCCAGCCGCGTGAGGACCGGCTCCGGGGTCGCCGGAGCGAAGACGAAGCTCGCCGCGTTCGCGGTGTAGGCCACGTCCGCCGGCAGCACGTCGCGCACGATCACGTCGGTCGCCGGCGCGTCGCCGGTGTTCTCGACGACGACGGTCCAGTCGAACGACCGGCCGGCGACCGCGTCGCCGTCGTCGGGCGTCTTGGCGATCGTCAGCTCGGGCACGCGCAGCGTCGCGGTGGCGGTGTCCGGCGCGGCGCTGTAGCCGCCGGACCCGGAGCTGTCCTCGCCGCTCGCGGCGGCCGTGTTCGTCGCCGGGTTCACCGGCCGCTGGTCGGGGTCGAGCGCGGCGGTCGTCGGGGTCGCGTCGAAGGTCAGCGTGCGCGACGCGCCCGCCGGGAGCGTGGCGATCAGGTCGGTCCAGGTCAGCGCGGGACCGGGCGTGCCGGACGGGTCGCCCACCGGGGCGCCCTCGAGCTCGGCCGAGCCGGCGACGTAGTCCCAGCCGTCCGGCAGCGTGTCGGTCACGTCCACGGCGAACGCGCTCGCGGTCGTCGCCCCGTTGGTCACGACGACGCGCCAGGGGAACGGCTCACCGATCCGCGCGTCGCCGGTGTCCGGGCTGCCCGAGAGGCCGGTCGTCTTCACCAGCGAGAGCTGCGGGCGGCGGATCGTGACGTCCACCTGGTCGGGGGTGACCGGGCCGAAGGTCCCGCCGTACTCGCGCGCGTCGAGCTCGCGGTCGGCGAGCGGCAGGCCGAAGTAGCTCGGGACGTCGAGCACGTTCGTCGCCACCACCGGGTCGGCCGGCGGCAGATCCGCCCCGGCCTTGACCTTCGCGGTGTAGGTGAGCGTCACCGCGGCGCCGGGCGAGAGCGACGGGATCAGCCACGCGAGGTCCGGGTCGGCGGCCGTCCAGCCGTCGGTGTTGAGGTCGGTCGTGAGCCCGGCGGCGAGCACGACGTCCTCGAGCTCGTCGGCGGGCCGGTCGTCGACGATCACGTCGTAGGCCGTCTGGTTGCCGGTGTTGCGGATCCGCAGCGTGTAGCTCAGCGTCTCGCCCGGCTGCGCGTCGCGCGCGTCGAGGTCGGCCGTGTCCGGCGCGATGTCCTTGTCGACCTCGATCTGCGGCTCGATGACCGAGACCGTCGCCGAGGCGCTGTCGCCGAGCACGTCGGCGGTGGGCGGCGTCGCGGTGGGCGTGCCGGGCAGGTCGGTCGTCACGTTCCAGCGCACCTGGGCGGTGTTCTCGAGCGTGTCGTCGGCGACGATCGGCGTGCCGTCGGTCAGCTGCGCCTTCACGTGCGCGGCGTAGGTGATCGTCACGATCCGCTCGCTGCCGACCGGGGCCGGGTCGATGTCCCCGAGCCAGAAGCCGAGCACGGTCGTGCCGCCCGGCTGCGGCTGGGGCGGCAGGCCGGTCGCGCTCACGTCCGGCGCCGCGCCGCCGCAGCCCGCGCACGAGGACGAGGTGAAGCCGTCGTAGCGGACCCCGTCGGGCAGCACGTCGCGCACGTGGACGTCGCGGAAGCGCACGCCGCCCGGGATCGTGACGATCACCGTGTAGGTCGTGTCCTGCCCGACGGTGCGCACGCGCGGGGTGAGCTTGTCGATCTGGGTGATCCCCTCGATCGTCACGACGGCGTCGTCGTCGTCGCGGTAGCCGGCGTTCGTCGCGCTCGCCGCGGTGCGCTCGCCGGGGATCACGCCGAGCAGCGAGGTGCCGGTGACGACGACCTCGTTGCGCAGCGTCGCGCCCGCCAGCGCGGGTTCGTCGACGACCGCGTCGTAGACGCGCTGGGCGGTGCCCGCGGGGTCGATCGTTCCGAGGCCCCAGGTGATCGTGCGCGCCGTCGCGTTCCACACGCCGCCGTTCGGCGGGATCACGTCGCCGTCCTCGGCGACGTCACACGGCGCGCTCGGGCACGGCGCCTCGAGCGGGCTGATGCCCGCCGGCACGGTGTCCACCGCCCGCGTGTCGTGCGACGGGCTGACGAAGCTCGCGCCGGTCGTGCTGTTCACGACGTCGACCGTGTAGCGGACCACCTGGCCGGCGACGACCTGGTCGTTGCCGTCGTCCTCGCTCTTCGTCACGCCCAGGTTCGGCTCGACGATCCGCGTGGAGACCTGGTTGGACTGGCGCGAGACCGGCTGGCCCAGCGAGTTCGTGAAGCTCAGCGTCGCGCGGTTCGTGGCCGTGCCGCCGCGCACGTTCCCGGGCACGTCGTCGAGCGTCACCTCGAACTCGACGCGCAGGACGACCGCCGCACCGGGCGGGTTGGCGAACGACGGGGCCTCGAGCTTCACGCGCGAGGCGGTCGCGCTCAGCGTCCAGGTCGGCGGGATCGGGCCGCCGCCGAGCGTCGCCGTCGCGGACGCCGGATCGACCGTCTGCCCGGCGGGCACGACGTCGTCGAGCACGCCGTCGGTGAGCGTCAGGCCGCCGGCGATGCTGACCTCGAGCGTGTAGCGGATCCGCTCGCCGATCGTGGCCTGCCCGGCGAGCGCGTTGCCCGGCTCGTCCACCGTCGTGGTGCGCGTCTTCACGACGCCGCCCGGCGTGGTCACCGACGAGCCGTCCTCGGCGGGCCCGGCGTTCGGGGTGCCCGCGCCGGGATCGGTGATCGTCGGGTTGTCCGGGACGTACGTGAACTGCCCGCCGCGGTTCGTCGCCGAGGTGTAGGACACCACGGCGGCGGTGTTCACCAGCGTCTCGGCCGGCGCGACCGTCGTCGGCACGGTGAGGGCGTAGGTCAGGGTGATCGAGCCGCCCGCCGTGATCGCCCCGGTCGTCCACTCGACGCGGTTCTCGGCGGCGTTGCAGGTGCCGCCGGCGCTGATCGCCGAGACGTCCGCGCACGTGTCCTGCGCGGGCAGCTCGTCCCAGACGCGCGCCGCCGACGCGTCGCGCCCGCCCGTGTTCGTGACGTCGATCCGGTAGGTGACGACGTCCCCGCCCGCGACGCTCACGCCGTCGGTGTCCGGCGGGTTGCCGCCCGCGGGGACGCCGTTCACCGAGCGCACGCCCTTCACCAGCGCCAGCGCGGCCTCGGTGTACTCGACGTCGGCCCGGTCGCGCTGGGGGTAGGTGCGGCCGGCCGAGTCGGTCGTGGAGAACTTCATGAGGTTGCCCTGGACGTCGCCGGTGTCGCCTTCGGGGTCGACGACGATCGAGCTGAAGCGGCCCTGGAAGACGCGCCCGGCCGGGACGAAGCCCTGCGGGTCGCCGAGGACGACCTCGATCAGCTCGCCCGAGCCGCTGAAGCTCTGCACCGGCGCGGTGCTCGAGCCGGTCTGGAAGGCCGAGCCGGCCTCGTACTCGTGGCCGCCGGGCAGGAAGTCGGTGATCGTGACGTCGCGGCCGAAGACGCCGGCCGGGAAGGTCGCGGTCAGCTCCCAGCAGACGCGGTCGCCCGGGCCGTAGGCGATCGCGGTCGTGTCGATGTAGGCGCCGGTCGAGCACGAGACCGGCACCGCGCCGCCGGGCTCGCGCACGCGCTTGTCGATCGCCGGGCCGGGCGCGGACTGGCCGGCGGACGAGGCGTCGACGTCCTCGATGATGTTGATGCCGCCCGGCTCGTCGGCGTCGATCGGCTGGCCGTCGGAGCCCAGGCGCACGCGGTCCAGACCGGTCAGCGAGACGCTGTTGCTCCAGCTGTCGTAGTTCAGGACCGGGCGCTCGTCGGCGAAGTCCTGCTGGTAGAAGGCGCGCGTGCGGGTGCTGTAGGTGAGCGTCAGCTCGTCGCTGGCGGCGAGGTCCGGCAGCGTCGACCACGTGAGGTCCCAGGCACCGCCGGCCTGCTCGGCCGCCGCGCTGTACGGGATCGAGGGGCCGGGCCCGCCCTGGCACTCGGCGTCGGCCGGCGCGCTCGTGCCGAGCGGGCACAGGCCGTCCGGCACGAGGTCGGTCACCTCGAGGCCGTCGACCGTGCGGTACTCGCCCGAGCGCAGCACGAGCGTCCACGCCGAGAGCTGGCCGGCGGCGATCGTCCCCGGGCTGACCGTCTTCTGCACCGTCAGGTCCTCGGCGAACCGGGTCAGCGCATCGGTGTCCACCACCAGCTCGTCCGGCGTGCCGGGATCGCCGTCGACGTCGAAGTCCGCCAGCACGCGTCCGAGGTTCGTGAACGGGCGCTCGCCGGGGCCGTCCTCGCTCGTCTCGGGGCCGCCGTTGTTGTCGAGGTTCGCCGCCTGCGGGCAGGCGCCGGTGCCCGCGTCGCACGCGGTGGGCGGCGCGCTGCCGGCCGGGGCGGGCAGGTCCGGGCTGCCGTCGCCGTCCCAGTCGAGCGTGTTCTCGCGGATCGGGATGCCCGCGCGGTAGCGGATGACCAGGGTCTGGCCCGGCGCGAGGCTCGGCACCTGCCAGTCCGCGCGCGTGTAGACGCCGCCGGGCAGCGGGCCGCCGGCGTCCGGGTCGGTGAGCTCGGTGCGCACGGCGCCCGGCGTCGGGCAGTCGCTCGTCAGGACCGTGCCCGCCGTGAGCCGCGGCGCGCCCGGGTACTCGACGTCCGCGCCCGGGTTGGTCGGCGCGTCGGTCGTGTTGTCCTGCCCCCCGCAGCCGAGGAACTCGAGCTCGGCGGGCAGGAAGTCGGCGATCCGCACGTTCGTGCTCTGGCGGATCAGGTTGTTGCGGATCGTCAGCGTGTAGGTCGTCGCGTGGTCGTGGACACCGCGCAGCAGCTCGCCCTCGGGGCTCGGCTCGGACTTCTCGATGTCGACCGCCGTGACCGTCGTCGTCGCGCTCGCCGTCGCCGAGCCGGTGAAGCTCGCCGCGTCGGCGACCCCCGTGTCGGCGACGTCCGGCACCTCGCGCGGATCGGTGTTCACGTACGCCGCGGCCTGGTTGACGAAGCTGTCGCCGACCGGGACGGCGTCGGGGTCGGGGCGCACGTCGTAGGCGATCGAGAACGACGAGTTGCCGCTGAGGTCGGCGACGTTCTCCCACACGAGCAGCGTCTGGCCCGGGCCCGGCGCGTCGGTCACCACGCGCGTGGGAGCCACCGTGGCGCCGCCGTCGTAGGCGACGCCGGCGGGCAGCACGTCCGAGAAGGTGAGGTTGTAGCCGCGCGGCTCCCCCGCCGGGCTCGAGGCCTCGAGCGTCACGCGCGCGCTCGCGCCGAGCAGCACCGTCTGCGGCGCGCGCTTGTCGAGCGCGATGTCCGGGGTGCCGGCGGCGTGCGCCCCGGGCGTGAGCAGCACGAGCAGGCTGACGACGGCGGCGAGCGCGGCGACGAGTCGGCGCGCCGCGGGGCGGGATCGCGGAGCGGGGAACATCTCGAGTCCTTTCGGCCGCAGGACGCGGCCGGTGAACCCTATGCCAGCGGCCGGCGCCGGGACCAGCGACGGGAGATTCCGGAGCGCAGCGACCTACGCCGGCGGTGTTCCCACCTGCACCGCCGTCCCGTCGGCGCTGAACAGGCCCTCGACCGAGAAGTAGCGCTCGCCGGTGTCGTAGCAGAAGGTCAGCACCGTGCTGCCGTCGGGGATCTCGGGCAGCCGCTGCGCGACCGCCGCGAGCGACGCGCCGGATGAGGCACCGAGGAAGATGCCCTCCTCGCGCGCGGCGCGGACCGCGTAGGCGAACGCGTCCTCCTCGCTGACCTGGATCACGCCGTCGAGCGTGTCGGTGTGGAGGTTGGCCGGCACGAAGCCGGCGCCGATCCCCTGCAGGCGGTGCGGGCTCGGCGCGCCGCCGCTGATCACCGGGGACTTCACCGGCTCGACGGCGAACGTCTGCAGGTCCGGGAAGCGCTCCTTGAGCACCTCGCTCACGCCGGTGATGTGCCCGCCGGTGCCGACGCCGGTGATCAGCACGTCGATGCCCTCGGGGAAGTCGTCGAGGATCTCGCGCGCGGTCGTCTCGCGGTGCACGGCGATGTTCGCGGGGTTCTCGAACTGCTGCGGCATCCAGGCCCCCTCGATCGCCTCGAGCAGCTCGCCGGCGCGCGCGATCGCCGCGCCCATGCCGCCCTCGCGCGGGGTCAGCTCGAGCTCGGCGCCGTAGGCGGCCATCAGCCGCCGGCGCTCGAGCGACATCGACTCGGGCATCACCAGGATGCAGCGGTAGCCACGCACCGCCGCGACCATCGCCAGCCCGACGCCGGTGTTGCCCGAGGTCGGCTCGACGATCGTGCCGCCCGAGCGCAGCCTCCCGCTCCGCTCCGCGTCCTCGACCATCGCCAGCGCGATGCGGTCCTTGATCGAACCGCCGGGGTTTGCGCGCTCGGACTTGCTCCACACCTCGTGCGTGTCGCCGAACAGGCGGCGGATGCGG
>JALOLQ010000259.1 GCA_025455895.1 Solirubrobacteraceae bacterium | reverse complement strand
GCCGGGTGCCCGGGCTGCAGGTGCGGGACGAGCTTCAGGAACCACGGCCGGCGCTGCTCCGGGTCCCAGAGGAACTCGACCGTCCCCGCCCCGCGGAACCCGGCCGCGTCCGCGACGAGCACCGCGGCGTCGCGGACGTCGCGCTCCTGCTCGGCCGACAGCGCGCCGCAGGACGACTCCTCGAGGATCCGCCGGCCCCCGCGCGAGAGCGTGGCGTCGCGGACGCCGAGCGCCCAGGTGGTGCCCTGGCCGTCGGCGAGCACCTGCACGGCCAGCCGGCGCACGTGGTCGACCGCCGCCTCGGCCAGCAGCGTGCCGTCGCCGAGCGCCTCGGCCTCCGCGCGGGCGGCGGCGAACGCCGCGGGCAGCTGGTCGGGCGCCTCGACGCGCTGCACGCCGACGCCGCCGGAGCCGGTGGCGGGCTTGAGGACGAGCGGGAAGCCGAGCTGCACGGCGTGGCGGGCGGCCTCGTCGGCGTCGGCGACCGGTCCGCCGCTCCACGGCAGCACCGCGACACCGGCCTGCTCGGCCAGGCGCTTGACGGCGATCTTGTCGCTGGCCAGGCGCAGCGTCGCCGCGTCCGGGCCGATGAACGCGATCCCGAGGCGCTCGCACAGCTCGGCGAACGCCGGCCGCGAGGCGACGGCGTCCCACCCGGCCCAGGCCGCGTCGGCGTGGGTGGCCACGAGTGCGGCCTCGACCGCCTCGAGGTCCATCGGGCCGCTGCCCGCCGGCCCGATCGCCACGGCCTCGTCGGCCTGGCGGACCGGGAGCGACTGGCGCGCTCCGTCGGGGTGGACGGCGATCAGGTGCACGCGGTCGGCGCGCTGCTCGTCGAGCTCGCGGACGGTGTGCAGGACGCGCATCGCGCCCTCGCCGTGGTCCACGATCGCCAGCCGGCGGAACGGCGCGCGCATCACGCCAGCGCCTCGCGGATCGGGGCGAGCGCGTCGTCGGGCGGCCCGCCGGGCAGCTCGATCGTGCGGTAGCCCTCGAGACGGACGAGCACCGCGCCGTCGGGGCCGACGACCTCGGCGTCCGAGGCGCCGTCCTCGCGCGGCGTGACGACCGCGTAGGCGGGCCCGGCCGGCTCGGCGGCGGCGAAGGGCAGCACCCGGTCGACGTGGGTCGGGAGGGCCATCCGGCCCGCGGTCCCGAGCTCCCACATGCCGGCGGCCTGGAAGCAGAGTTCCACGAGGCGCGGGGCGGTGACGGTGGCGCGGGCGGCCGGATCGTGGTTCGGCGGCAGCTCGGAGGCCAGGCGCCCGACGACCCGCCCGTCCTCGCGCCACGCGGCGTCGAGCACCTGGTAGGCAGGCCCGTGGAAGTACACGCGGTAGACCGCCTCGCGCCCGAGCACCGGCCCGTCGCCGGGGTCGCCCGGCACCGGGGCGCTGGGCGCCTCGGGGGGTGCTGCGCCGAGGCGTACGCGCGCGGTCGCGTGCAGCGTCTCCTGCTCGCCCTGGCCCGGGAGCGCGCGCCGGCCGGTGAGCCGGCAGTCGGCCACGAGCGTGCCGTCGCCGCCGTCGCCCACGCGCGCGGTGAGCTCGAGCGAGCGCGGCTCGTCGCGGTAGAACTTGAACGGGGCCAGCAGCTCGACGTCCTCGATCGCGAGCACGTGCTGTCCGGGGCACAGGGCCGTCGCGGCCTCCGCGAAGCCCTCGATGCTCATCACGCCCGGCAGCACCGCGGTGCCGTCGATCCGGTGGTCGTGAAGGAACCCCTGGCCGGACGGGTCGAGCGTCGTGGTCACGACGATGCTGCCGTCCGGCGCGAGCGCGGCGGTCCCGTCCGCCATCGGGCCGTCGAGGGCCGCGCCGAGCGCTGCGGGGTCGGCGCCGCCGGACGGCGCGCGCTCGGCGGTGAGGATCCCGAGCGCCCCGGCGACGAGCACCTCGGCGCCCGGGCCGGCCGCGGTCAGCTCGCGGCGCACGACCGGGGTCCCGTGCTCGGCCGGCAGCATGTCGATGCCGGCGAGCTCCATCATCTTCGGGATCGAGCCGCGGCTCGCCATCCCGATGCCGGCCCAGGCCGTCCAGTCGATCGCGATCGCCCGCGTGCCCTGCGCGCGCAGGCGGCTCGCGCTCTTGGCGAGCAGCTCGTTCGCCGCCGAGTAGTCGGTCTGCCCGCCGTTGCCGAACCGCCCCGCGATCGAGCTGAAGACGACCGCCGCGCGCGGGCGGTGCTCGGATCCGAGCGCCCGCAGCAGGTGGAACCACCCGTCGGCCTTGACGTCGAACACGAGGTCGTACTCGGCCTGCGGCTTGTCCGGGAGCTGGTGGCTGATCTCGAGCCCGGCGGCGTGCACGAGCACGTCGAGCGGGCCGCCGGCGAGCGCGGCCTGCACCGCGGCGGCGACCTGCTGCTCGTCGCGCAGGTCGCACTGATGCCAGTGGGCGGTTCCGCCGGCGGCGGCGATCGCCTCGAGCGCGTCGAGCGCCGCGCGCCCGCGCTCGATCCGCGCGAGCTCGCGTTCGACCATCTTCGGGGTCGGCTTCTCGCCGGCCGCGCGCAGGCGGTCGGCGATCGTGCCCTTGAGGGCGTCACGCCCGGCGGCGAAGGCCGCCAGGTCGGGGTCGGCGGGATCGGGCGCGGCGACGAGGTCGAGCAGGTGGAACGTGCCGCCGCCGGCCGCGCGGGCGAGGTCGGCGGTGATCGCGGCCACGATGCTCCCGGCGGCGCCGGTGATGAGGAACCGGCTCTCCGGCGTGAGCGCGTGCTCGGGGTCGGCGACCGCGGCCTGCTCGACGAGGCCGATCGTCCACCGCAGCCCGTCGGCGTGGCCGACCTCGGCGGTGCCGGGGTCGCGCAGCGTCTCCTCGATGAGGAGGTCGGCGAGCGCGGCGGTCTTGCGGCTCGGAGCGAGGTCGACGACCTTCACGAGCGTGTCCTCGCGCTCGCGGGAGAGCGCCTTCGTGAACCCGGCGACGGCGCCGCCGAGCACGGCGCGGGCGCCCTCGGCGTCGCAGCCGAAGCGCCCGCCCAGGCGCGTGGCCGCGAGCAGGAAGGTCTCGGGGGGCAGGCCGCGCATGACGGCCGCGAGCAGCTTCACCCGGCGGTCGATCGCGGCGCGCCAGGCCTCGGCGGAGAGCTCTTCGAGCGGGCCCTCGTCGTCGAGCGCGGGCAGCCAGAAGACGCCGGTCACCGGTCCCTCGGCGAGCAGCGCCTCCACCTGCGCGGCGCCGTCCGCGGGGCTCCAGGCGCCGTCGACGGCCAGCACGGTGACGCCGCGGTCCTCGAGGCGGCCGGTCAGGGCGGCGCCGACGCCGCCCTCGTCGGCGAGCACGAGGACGCGGTCGCCCTCGGCGAGCGTCACGCCGGTGGGCGCGCAGGCGCTGAGCGGCGGGCGCAGGACCGGGACGGCGACGCGCCGCGGGAAGCCCTCGGGGCCGGCCGGCTCGGGCTCGTCGGCGTCCTCGGCGGCTGCGGCTGCGGGTGTGGTGGGGGTGGGGGTGTCGAGGCCGGGGGCGCGGTCGCGGACGAAGGCGGTGGGGTAGTCGCGGAGTTTGAGGTTGTCGTCGCGGGGGATGTCCCAGGCTTCGCGGATGGCGGCGAAGACTTCGGCCTGCTTGACGGTGTCGATGCCCAGGTCGGCTTCGAGGTCGAGGTCGGGGTCGAGCAGGTCGGTGGGGTAGCCGGTCTGCTCGGCGACGATCGCCATGACCCGGTCGGTGACGGGGTCGGCGCCGGCGGGCGCGGCGGCGGGTGCCTCGGGTGCCGGTGCGGCTGCGGGTGTGGTGGGGGTGGGGGTGTCGAGGCCGGGGGCGCGGTCGCGGACGAAGGCGATGACGTGGGTGAGGGTGGGGTAGTCGCGG
>JALOLQ010000258.1 GCA_025455895.1 Solirubrobacteraceae bacterium | reverse complement strand
ACCCCGCGCAGGAACGCGTTGTCGATCACGCTGACGTTCGCGGTCCCCGCCCCCGGCGCGGGCGCCGCGGCGAGCAGCGCGCACGCGGCGAGGAGCGCGGCGACCGCCCGCCTCACGGCGTGGTCCCTGGGTAGGCCGCGGACGGGTCGCTGACGCGGCGCGTCGTGTTCCGCACGAGGTCGCGCACGAAGATCGCCCGCGGCGTGCCGCCCGACCGCGGATCGAGGTTCGTCGCGCGCGAGACGAACGCGACGCGCGTCCCCGCGGCGTCGATCGACGGGTCCTCGGAGCGGTCGTTCCCGGGCAGCCCGTTCGGCCCGCTCGCGCGGCTCACCAGGCTCAGCGCACCGGTCGCCCGGCGCCACGACCAGACCTGCGCCTGGCGGCCGCGCACCCGCGTGAAGGCGACCACCGCGCCGCCGTCGGCGACGACCGGGTCGAGCACGAGGCCGGGACCGGCCGGGATCCGCAGCGTGCGCCCGCCGTCGAGGTCGCGCAGGAAGAGCCCGGGCCCGCCGCCGAGCCCGGTCGAGGTGAACGCCGCCCAGCGGCCGTCGTGCGAGAGCGCCGCGTCCGCGCTGAAGCCCGTCGCCGGCGCCCCGGCCGGACCGTCGGCGCGGCTGGCGAGCAGCGTGACGCGGGCCCGCAGGTCGCGCACGAAGACCGCGGAGCCCGCCCGCTCCGGCCGGCCCGCCGGACCGCGCGCGAGCGTGTAGACGACCCGCGCGCCGTCGGCCGACACCCCGGGCTCGTAGGGGTCGGCGAAGCGCGGGCCGCCCGCGACGGCGCCCGCGACGACGACCTGCTCGGGTCCGCCGGCCGGCGCGCGGGCGAGCACGCTCGTGCGCCCGCCGCGCACGGCGGTGTAGACCACGCGCGAGCCGTCCGCCGCCAGCGCGGGGTTGTAGGCCGACTGCGAGTCCGGCGCGCGCGGGTCGTACTCGGCGACGGGATGCGCGTCCTTCGCCCCGCGCAGGTCGCAGAGCAGCACGCCGATGCGCCCGTAGCGCTTGGCGAAGTTCTGGTTGCCCTCGGAGGACTCGTAGGTCACCGAGGACCCGTCCCCGGAGATCGCCGCGTTGTAGGCCGAGCGCGGCCGCGCGCCGTTGGCGTCGGCCGGCAGCACGGGGCTGACGAGCGTGCTGCGCCCGGCCTCGAGGTCGGCCCGCAGCACGGCGATCTCGCCGAGCGTGATCGCCGCCTTGAGCTTCTGGCGGTAGGCCTCGTAGGCCAGGAAGCGCCCGTTCGCGGAGATCGCCGGGTTCGAGGCGTAGTCCTGCGGGAGCGCGGTGAGCGCGCCGCGGCGGGTGAGCGGCGGGCCGTTGTAGCGCGCCTGGTCGAGCCAGCGCGGAAGCTGGCTGAGCTGGCGGCGCAGCAGGAGGCGACCCTGCGCGGCGGGCATCGCCCCGCCGGCGACGCCCGCGGCCACGCGCTCGCGCAGCACCTCGATCGACAGCGCCTGGACGGCGCCGGGCGAGCGCCCGAGCAGCCGGCCGATCTCAAGCGGGCTCAGCTCCTGCTTGCGCAGGCCGCGGAACGCCGCGTCGGTGACGCCGAAGATGTCCGGCGCCGCGCTCGGGAGCGCGAACTGGTGCAGCGAATGGAAGAAGACGTGCTGGGCGAGGTGGCCCTGGGTGATCGTCCGCAGCGCGCGGTCGCGCAGCGCCCCGGTGCGTGCGGGACCGAGCCTTGCGCGCCGCGGGGCGACGAGCGCGTCGGCGAGCCGGCCCGGGTCGCGCCAGCCGCGCCGCGCGGCGAGCTGGGCGAGCGTGCGGCGGTCGTCGCGCAGCTGCAGCCACAGCTCCGACCGGGTGATCCCGAGCAACCGGTAGAGGCGCGTCTCGTCGTAGGGCAGCCAGTGGTTGTAGACCCACGGCTCGGGCGGGAGCCAGTGCGCCGGAGCGCTCGCCGGGGCGAGCGAGTCCGGCGAGCGCGTGACGATCGTCTTCGCCGCCGCGGGCGCGATCGGCAACGCGAGCGCGAGCGTGCATCCGAGCGCCGTGGCCACGGCCCTCCGTCCCATGCACCGCACCCTACCCGCGCCGGGCGGGTTGAGAACACATGGATCGCGAGCAGGGCTGCGCAGGTTCGCAGAGGTTCACCGCGCGGAGGTTGTGCAGCGCCGCGACGCGGGTCTCTGCCCTGGGTGGGCGGGCCGACCGTGTGAGGGTGATGCTCACCCCGCGACGCGGCCTCCCCGCCCTGGTCGCCGGGACCTTCCTCCTCCTCGGCCTCCCCGCTCCCGGCGCGCTCGCGTCGGGAGCCGGGGGCGTCGAGGCGCTTCCCGGCACGAGCGCCGCGCCCCCCGCGGGCGGCGCCGAGTACGGCAGCGCGCTGGCCCGCGTCCCCCGGCGCCCGGCCGTGCGCGCCGTGCGGCTCTCCCGGACCCGCGTGCGCGCGGGCCGCAGCGCCCGCCTCGCGCTGCGCGTCAGCCGCCCGGGAGCGAGCACGGTACGCGTGCGGATCACCCTCGCCGCCGTGGCCGGCGGACGCACGCGCCACCTTCCCGCGCGCCGGGTCCGCGCCGGGCGGACCGTCCGCCTCGCGCTGCCGCGCACGCTGCGCCCCGGGCGCTACCGCGTGCGCGTCGTGGCCCTGGGCGCGCGCGGGGAACGGCCCGTGACGCGAAGCGGCCCGCTGCTGCGCGTGCTCGCCAAGCCGAAGCCCAAGCCGCGCCCGAAGCCCAAGCCGAAGCCCCGGCCCCAGCGCCCGGGCAGCACCCCGCCGACGCCGGTCCCGCCGAGCCTCGGCGGACCGCGCGCCTCCAGCGGCGTCTTCCCCGTCCAGGGCGCCTGGTCGTTCGGCGGCGCGGACGCGCGCTTCGGCGCCGGGCGCACCGGTCACACCCACGAGGGGCAGGACATCGTCGCCGCCGCGGGCGTGCCGGTCGTCGCGCCGCTCGCGGGCACGGTGCTGTTCAACGACTACCAGCGCGGCGGCGCGGGGCGCTACGTCGTGCTGCGGGCCGACAACGGCTGGGACATGTTCTTCGCCCACTGTCTCGCCGGCTCGGCGACCGTCCGCCCCGGCACGCGCGTGGCCGCAGGCGGGCGGCTGTGCCTCGTCGGCTCGACCGGCGGCTCGAGCGGTCCGCACCTGCACTTCGAGATCTGGCCGGACGGCTGGCGCCACGTGAAGGGCACGCGCCCGATCGACCCGCTGGCGCAGCTGCGGGCGTGGGCGCGCTGAGCGGTGCTCAGGCGTCGCGGCGGATCGGGAAGATCGAGTAGGAGCCGATCGCGGTGGCGAGCAGCCGCCCCCCGTCGTCCTCGACCGTCGCACGCAGCGTCGCGGCGGTGCGGTTGCGCCGGTCCACCTGCGCCCGGCAGGTCAGCTCGCCCTCGCGCGCGGTCCGCAGGTAGTTGATCGAGATCGACAGCGTGGCGATCGCCTCGCCCGGGCCCCGCTCGTTCCAGAGCGCCGAGCCCATCGCGTAGTCGACCATCGCGTAGGTCACCGCGCCGGACAGGAGGTCACCCGGGTTCAGGAGGTCGTCGCGCACCGTGAGGCGCACGACGCCTGCCGCTCATCGCGCGGGACGCTACCGCCACGGCGCCCCGCCCGCCGCTCCCGCGCTACCCTGACCCGCTGCGGCGAGATAGCTCAGTTGGTAGAGCACACGACTGAAAATCGTGGTGTCCCCGGTTCGAGTCCGGGTCTCGCCATCGAGACGTGCCTGGAAATCACTCATTTCGGCGGCACGTCGCAAGAGGCTCCGAGCGGCTGATTCGGGTGTGACCCGACAGTCACCCCCGAGCCGGGCGTAGATCGCGGGGCGCCGTGCGGCCTCGCATCCTCCAGACACCCCACCACTGTGGCGGTTCCTCCGGATCGTGGAGCGGTGATCGAACTGATCGCACCACGGGCGGGAATCGTGGTCGCCTGCGAGCGACTGACGCAGGCTGAAGCGTGAACCTCCACGCACTGTATTCAAGTTTGTGTACTAACCTTGAATACATGCCGGAGTTGATCAAGGCTCGCTGGGATCCCGTCGGAGCGGACTCCGGCCTTCCTCGACGTGCCCGCCGGGGGTGCGACTACGAGGCCTACGTCCCCGATCTGCTCGCGGTGCGCGCGTTCACGCTCTTCGGAGACACGGCCGCGGACGTGGCCGACGCCGAGCGCGCCGTCGAGCGCCTGCAGCGCGAGGCGCGGTCGCTCGCCGACTCGGAAGCGATCGCCCGGCTCTTGTTGCGCGCCGAGGCGGTCGCGTCGTCGCGGATCGAGGGGCTCGAGGTCGGAAGCCGCCGGCTGCTCCAGGCGCAACTGGCACTCAGGCTCGGCGACGACCCGCGCGACGTGACGGCCGCCGAAGTGCTGGGCAACGTCGAGGCGATGCGCTGGGCGACCGAGACGATGGCGCAGGCCGGCGAGGTCACGGTCGAGCATCTGCTGGAGCTCCACCGCCGGTGGATGGCCGGCACGCGGCTCGAGCACCTCGGCGGTCAGGTTCGCGTCGAGCAGAACTGGATCGGGGGCAGCTCCTACAACCCGTGCTCGGCCGCGTTCATCCCGCCACCCCCCGACCGTGTCGATGCGCTGCTGGGTGACCTGTGCGCGTTCTGCAGCCAGGACACGCTGCCCGCGGTGGCGCAGGCGGCGATCGCCCACGCCCAGTTCGAGACGATCCACCCGTTCGCCGACG
>JALOLQ010000257.1 GCA_025455895.1 Solirubrobacteraceae bacterium | reverse complement strand
CCGCTCTCGCGCCGGCCCGGCCTGAAGATCCCGGAGATGTTCGACGCCGCGATCGCCGGCGACCTGCGGGCGATGTTCATCTTCGGCGAGGACGTCGCGCAGACCGATCCGAACACCGCCCACGTCGAGCGCGCGCTCGAATCGCTCGAGCTGCTCGTCTGCCAGGACATCTTCGAGACCGAGACGACGCGCTTCGCCGACGTCGTGCTGCCCGCGTCCTCGTTCCTCGAGAAGACCGGCACGTTCACGAACGCCGAGCGGCGCATCCAGCTCGTCGGCGCGGCGATCGACCCGCCCGGCGAGGCGCGCACCGACTTCGACATCCTCACCTCCCTCTCCCGCGCGCTCGGGCACGACATGGGCCTGACCAGCCCCGAGGACGCGATGGCCGAGATCGCCGCGCTGACCCCCGAGTTCGCCGGCGTCACCTACGAGCGCCTCGGGCGCCGCGGGCTGCAGTGGCCGGTCGAGGCCGACGGGACCGACGCGCCGATGCTCTACGGCGAGCGCTTCCACCACGCCGACGGCCTCGCGCGCTTCGCGGCGCTGCCCTACAAGGAGCCCGGCGACGCGGCCGACGACGAGTTCGGGCTCGTGCTGGTCACCGGGCGGCGCCTGCAGCACTACAACGCGGGCACGATGACGCGGCGCACCGCGAACCTCGAGCTGCTCGACCACGAGTGGCTCGAGATCCACCCCGACGACGCCGCGCACCGCTGGATCGCCGACGGCGACCTCGTCTCCGTGCGCAGCCGCGTCGGGCGGATCGAGGTGACCGCGCGGCTCACCGAGCGGATCGAGCCCGGCCACGTCTTCTGCGCGTTCCACTTCCCCGAGGTGCGCACGAACCTCCTGATCGGCGCCTCCGCCGACGTCAACACCTCGTGCCCGGAGTACAAGGTCGTCGCGGTCGACGTGCGGCCGGTCGCCGAGGAGCCGGCGCACACGCCGGCGCTCGGCGCGAGCGCATGAGCGACGCCGAGGCGCGGCTGGTCACCGGCGCGCTGCGCGACGGGGAGCCCGACGAGGTCGCGGTCGAGGAGCCGCTCGAGATCCGCGTGGCGGGCGAGCCGATCGCGGTGACGATGCGCACGCCGGGCCACGACGAGGAGCTGGCGCTCGGGTTCCTCCACGGCGAGGGGCTGATCGACGCGCCGCGCGAGGCCGGTCCGACCGCGGACTTCGCCGCGAACGTCGTCGCCGTCGGCGGGCCGGCGCTGCCCGAGCGCTCGGCGCGGCGCTTCTACACGACCTCCTCCTGCGGGATCTGCGGCAAGGGCGCGCTCGAGGAGGTCGCCGTCCACGCCCCGCCCGCGGCGCCGGGGCCGTCCGTCGCGCGGGCGCTGCTCGCCGAGCTGCCCGGGCGCATGGCGCAGCCCGCGTTCGCCCGGACCGGGGGGCTGCACGCGGCCGCGCTGTTCGACGCCGGCGGCGAGCCGCTGCTCGTGCGCGAGGACGTCGGGCGCCACAACGCCCTCGACAAGGTGATCGGCCGGGCGCTGCTCGACGGCGCGCTGCCGCTGCACGAGCGGCTCCTGTGCGTCAGCGGCCGGCTCTCGTTCGAGCTCGTCCAGAAGGCGGCGGTCGCCGGCTGCCCGGTGCTCGTCGGCGTCGGCGCACCGACCTCGCTCGCCGTCGCGCTCGCCGCCGACCGCGGGATGACGCTCGCCGGCTTCGCGCGCGACGGGCGCGTGGCGGTCTACGCGGGCGCCGAGCGCGTGCGCTGAGGCAGGCCGGCGTGGCCGTCCCTGCGCCCGACGCCCGCCGCAAGCGCCTGACGCTGGCGGCCGCGATCATGGGCTCGTTCGTCGCCGGGCTCGACGCGACGGTGGTGAACGTCGCGCTCCCGGCGATCGAGCGCGAGCTCGGCGGCGGGCTGGCCGGCCAGCAGTGGGTCTCCAACGCCTACCTGCTCGCCCTCGGCTCGCTGATCCTCATCGGCGGCTCGCTCGGCGACGTCTACGGCGAGCGCCGGGTGTTCTCGCTCGGGGTGGCGGGCTTCGGCGTCGCCTCGCTGCTCTGCGCGCTCGCGCCGAGCATCGAGAGCCTCGTGGCGGCGCGCGCGCTGCAGGGGATCTTCGGCGCGCTGCTGATGCCGAGCGCGCTCGCGGTGATCGTCGCGGCGTTCGCCCCCGCCGAGCGGGGCGCGGCGATCGGCTCGTGGACGGCGTGGGCCGGGATCGCGACGGTCGTCGGGCCGTTCGTCGGGGGCTGGCTCGTCGACGCGGCCTCGTGGCGCTGGATCTTCCTCGTGAACGTCCCGTTCGTGCTCGTGACGCTCGCGCTCGTGCGGGTCGCCGTCCCGGCCCGCGCGCCCGGCGCCGGCGACGGGCGGCGCGTGGACCTCGTCGGCGCGGCGCTGTGCGCGGGCGGCCTCGCCGGGCCGGTCTTCGCCCTGATCCGCCAGCCGCTCGACGGCTGGGCCTCCGTGCCGGTGCTGGCCGGGCTGCTCGGCGGGGCGCTGCTGTTCGGCGCGTTCCTGCGGCACGAGGCGCGCACGGCCGACCCGATGCTGCCGCTGGGCCTCTTCCGGCGGCGCAACTTCGCGGCCGGCAACGCCGAGACGTTCGCGATGTACGGCGGGCTGGGGATCACCTTCTTCCTGCTCGTGCTCTTCCTCCAGCAGGTCGCCGGCTACGACGCGCTCCAGGCCGGGCTGGCCACGCTGCCGACGACGCTCGTGATGTTCCTCCTCTCCAAGCGCTTCGGGGCGCTCGCCGACCGCCACGGCCCGCGGCTCTTCATGGGCGGCGGCCCGCTGGTGGCCGCGGCCGGGCTCGTGCTGCTCTCGCGGCTGGACGCGACGCCGGACTACGCGCGCGACGTGCTGCCGGGGCTGCTCGTCTTCGCGCTCGGCCTCGCGCTGACCGTCGCCCCGCTCACCGCCGCCGTGCTCGCCGACGCCGACGAGCGCAACGCGGGGATCGCCTCCGGTGTGAACAACGCGGTGGCGCGGGTCGCCGGTCTGGTGGCGATCGCGGCGCTCGGCGCGATCGTCGCAGGGTCGTTCGCCAGTGAGGTCGACCGCGCGCTGCGCGACGTCCCCCTGACGCCCGCGGCGCGGCAGGCGGTGGCCGAGGCCGAGCGTGAGACCTTCGCCCGCGCCGACGTCAGCGGCCTGCCCCCGCGCGAGGCGCGCGCGGTGGCGAGCGCCGTCGAGCAGGCGTCGGTCGACGCGTTCCGCACCGGCATGACGATCTCGGCGCTGCTCGTGGCGCTCGGCGGCGCGATCGGCCTGGCGCTGATCCGCAACCCGGCGCGGGCGGTGCGCGCCGAGGGCTGCGCGGGCGGCCAGCTCGCCGGGGTGCCCGAGGAGGTCGGGATCGCCCCGCGCACGTGACAGGACGGCGCTCGCGTGCTGGGGTACCGAGCACCATGCCGATCCCCGAGTCCATCCAGGCGTTCATCGACCGGCAGGCCGACGGCGCCCCCACCCGCTACGACGACCTGCGCGCCGCCGTCGTCTTCAACGGCACGACGAAGCGCTCGCCCGAGGCCAGCCACACCGACGGGCTGCTCGCGATCCCGCTCGGGCTGATGCGGCGCCTGGGCGTCCGCGTCGACGAGGTCCGCACCGCCGACCGCGACATCCCGCCCGGGCTCTGGCCGGACATGACCGAGCACGGCTACGCGACCGACGAGTTCCCCGCGATCTACCGCGACCTCGTGGCGCCGGCCGACATCATCCTCGTCGCCGGCCCGATCTGGCTCGGCGACCAGTCCTCGCTCACCCGGATCGTCATCGAGCGCCTCTACGCGTACTCGGGCGAGGTGAACGACGCGGGCCAGTGGTCCTACTACGGCAAGGTCGGAGCGGCCGTGACCACCGGCAACGAGGACGGCGGCAAGCACGTCAGCGCGCAGGTGCTCTACGCGCTCCAGCACATCGGGCTGACGATCCCGCCCCAGTCCGACGCCTACTGGAACGGCGAGGCCGGGCCCGGCGCGTCGTACCTGGACCCGGGCAGCGGCGGCCCGGAGAACGCCTGGACGACGCGCAACGCCGTGTTCCTCGCCTGGAACGTGCTGCACCTCGCGCGGCTGCTGAAGGACGCGGGCGGGATCCCGGCCTACGGCAACTCGACGCGCGACTGGGACCTCAACGACCCCCGGCACCCGAATCCCGAGTACCGGTGAGCGCGGCCAGCGCCGCATCCGCATCCGGCAGCCGGCGCGTCTCACCGTCGGCCTCGAGCAGCAGGAA
>JALOLQ010000256.1 GCA_025455895.1 Solirubrobacteraceae bacterium | reverse complement strand
CGCCTCGCGCCGGCGGCCCGCTTCGAGGTACTCGGTGAACACCGGGCCGAACGCGGCGCTCAGCGCGGCGTCGGCGAACAGCCCGCGCACGAGGTTCGGCACCTGGAAGGCGATCGTGAACGCGGACGCGGCGCCGCTGGTCCCGAAGTAGCTCGCGGCGACGATCTCGCGCGCCAGCCCGGCGATCCGCGAGAGCCCCGTGGCGATCGAGAAGATGACGGTGTTGCGGGCGACTCCGGCGTGCGCACCCGGCGGCGCAGGGGCCCCCTCCACGCCCTGGCCGTCCTCGACGGCCAGCTCGGCCTCGAACCCCTCGGCGCGCGTCGCGGCGATCCGCGCCGCACGCAGCCCATCCGGGTCTGGCCCGCCGGGCGGCGGGCTGGTGGGGTCCGGGCTCACCGCGTGCCGATGCTAGTGGGCGACCGGGACCGCTCCGGCGCGCGGCCGGGGCCGCAGGCGGCCGCTACACTGCTCCGCGGCCATGGCCAACATCCATTCCCAGAAGAAGCGCATCCTGCGCGCCGAGCGTGAGCGGCTCGAGAACCGCCGCTACACGTCGTCGATCAAGACGTACTACCGCCGCCTGAGCGCCGCGGTCGCCGGTGGCGACGAGGCCACGGCGGACGCCGAGCACCGCCGGCTCGTCTCCGCGATCGACAAGGCCGTCAAGCGCGGCGCGCTGCACCGCAACACCGGGGCGCGCAAGAAGGCGCGCGCCGCCCGCGTGCGCGCCGGCGCCCAGGACTGATCGCGCAGCCCGCCGGGTCCCCCGGCACCCCTGACGAGCCCGCCCCCGGCGGGCTTGTTCGCGTTCGCGGACGCGGGCTCAGGCGGTGATCGCCAGGAGGGTGCGCGTCGCCTCGGTGTCGCCGCCGAGCTCGCTGGCGCCGCGCATCGCGACCTCGAGCGCCGCGAGCGCGGCGACCCCGCGCCGCAGCGAGGCCCGGTCCGCCGCCCGCGCCTCCTTGATCCGCCGGTCGGCGGCGTAGGGGCTCATCCGCAGGCCCGCCTTCAGCTCGGCGGGTGCGACGCCCGCCTCGAGCCGCTCGGCGATCCCGAGCACCTCGCGCAGCCGCCGGGCGATCATCGGGAGCAGCCGCTCGGGCGCCTCGCCCTGGGCGCGCAGTGCGCCGTAGGCGGCGAGCACGGCCTGCGGGCGGCGCGCGACGACGGCGTCGACGAGGCCCCAGACCTCGCGCTCGGAGGAGGTCGCCGTGGACGCCTCGACCTCCGCGGCGCCGAGCTGCGCGCCGGGCCCGTACTCCAGCGCGAGCTTCTCGAGCTCGCGCAGCAGCCGCTGGCGGCGCTCGCCGGCCTGCGCGACGAGCGTGCGCGCCGCCTCCGCGTCGAGGCCGATCCCGAGCCGGGCCGCCTGCTCGGCGGCCCAGCGCGGCAGGTCGCGCGCCTTGAGGTTCTGCTCGGCCGCGACGTCCCCGCCCGCGGCGGCGACCGCCCGGTGCAGCGCCTTGGGCGCCTGCTGGCGCCCCTCCTCGCGCGCGAAGAACGCGACCGTCGTGTCGGGCGGGAGCGCGGCGAGCGTCGGGGCGAGATCCGCCTCGACGTCCTTGTCGGCCCAGCGCTCGGCGCCGTCGACGACGATGAACCGCCGGCCGGTGGCGAAGGTCATCGCGTTGACGGCCGCCGCGGCCCCGGCCGGGCCGGCCTCGGCGCCGTCCACGACCTCCACGCCGCCGGCCCCGGCTTCGGCCTCCGCGAGCGCCCGCAGCCGCGCGCGGCGCTCGGCGATGCGGCCGTGGTCGTCGCCGTGGATGAGGTAGGCGGCCTTGAAGGCGGGCACGCCGGCGAGTCTACGAGCGCGGCTGGACGTGCAGGCGGCCGCCGCGCAGGTCGAGCCGGACGCTGCCGTCGCGGTCGGTGCGCAGCACCGGGACCCCCGCGGCGCCGAGCGCGCCGAGCGTCTGCGGCGTGGGGTGCCCGTAGGGGTTGCCGCGCCCGACGCCGATCAGCGCGGCCCGCGGGCGGACCGTGCGCAGGAGCGCGGGCAGCCCGGGGTCCGCGCTGCCGTGGTGGCTGACCTTCAGCACGTCGGCGGGCCCGGGATCGAGCGGCGCCAGCACGCCCGATTCGGCGTCGGCCGTGAGCAGGACGCGCGCGCCGTAGGCGCTCGCGCGCAGGACGATCGCGCGGTCGTTCGGATCGGCGCCGGGGACGGGCGGGGTCGCCGGCGGCCAGAGCACCTCGAGCAGCAGCGGCCCGAGCCGCAGCCGCTGCCCGGCGAGCGGGCGCAGCAGCGGGGCGCGGCGCTCCGCCGCCGCGGCGGCGAGCTGCGCCCCCTGTGCCTCGCGCACGCCGTCGCGGCCGTCCAGCACGGCGGCCACCGGCAGCGCCCGGAGCACCTCGTCGGCGCCGCCGACGTGGTCGGCCTGGGCGTGGGTGCCGACGAGCAGGTCGAGCGCCCGGACGCCGGCGCGCCGCAGCCCGCGTGCCGCGGCGCCCCCGGGCGGGCCCGCGTCGACGAGCACGGCGTGCCCGCCGGCCTGGAGCAGCGTGGCATCCCCCTGGCCGACGTCGAGCAGCGTCACCCGCAGCGTCCCCGGGGGCGGCGGGGGCGGTCCCGGCCGGGGGTCGCGCAGCACGAGCGCGACCAGCAGGCCGGCGGCGAGCGCGAGCGGCACGTACGGCCGCAGCCGGCGGCGCAGCGGGGCGTGGAGGATCAGCAGGGCGCCCGCCGCGCAGGCGACGGCGGCGAGCGCCGGCGAGGGCGCCGCCTGCGCGCCCGGCAGCGCGGCCTCTGCCCGGGCGATCTCGAGCAGCAGCCCGAGCGGCAGCGCCGCCGCGGCGGTGAACGGCGCCGCCGCCGCCGGGGCGACCTGCGCGGCGAGCGTCCCGAGCAGCCCCAGCCAGGTGATCGGCGCGACGAGCGCGGCCGCGGCGAGGTTCGCCGGCAGCCCGGCGAGCGCGACGGTCCCGAACACCGCGGCGCTCACGGGCGCGGTCCCGAGCGTGGCGGCGGCGGTCAGCGCCGCGGCCTCCGCCGCCGGCCGCGGGACGCGCCGGCGCACGAGCGCCTCGCGCAGCGGCGCCGCCAGCAGCGCGATCGCGGCGACGGCGGCGAAGCTCAGCTGCCAGCCGGGTGCCTCGACCGCGAGCGGGTCCCAGGCGAGCGTCGCCACCGCCGCGAGCAGCAGCGCGTGCCAGCGCAGCGCCGGGCGCGAGGCGAGCGCGGCGACGAGCGTCGCCGCCCCCATGACGCCCGCGCGCTGGATCGACGGGCCCGACCCGGCGAGCGGGACGTACACCGCGATCAGCGCGAGCACGAGCGCGATCCGCCCGTGCCGCGGCAGGCCGAGCGCCGCCGCCAGCGCCCCGGCGAGGACGGCGAGCAGCGCGATGTTCGCGCCGCTGGCGGCGACGAGGTGCCCGAGGCCGGCGGCGCGCAGGTCGGCGCGGGCGGCCGGCGAGAGCGCCGCGTCGTCGCCGAGCGTCATGCCCTGCAGCAGCGCGGCCGCGTCCGGCGGCAGGCCGCGGGGCGAGCGCCGCGAGCGCCCGCGCGCGCACGCCGTCGAACACCCCCGCAAGGCCGCCGCGCCGCACGCCGGTGCGGGAGATCCGGCTGACCTCGGCCACGCGCCCGACGTGCCGGGTGCGCAGCCAGTGCTCGTGGGGTCCCGGCGGGCGCAGCGCTGCCCGCAGGCGCACGATCTCCCCCGTGACGGCGGCCGGCGGCGCCCCGCGGCCGCGCAGCAGGACGCGCACCCCGCCGAGCGCCGCCTCGGCCCGCCAGCCGCCCACCGCCGCGCGCGGGCGCTCCAGCAGGGTCGCTGGCGCCCGCGTTACCTGCTGGACGCCGGCCGCGGCCGGCGGCGGCGCGAGCGCGCCGAGCCGGGCCTCGGCCGCGAGGGCGCC
>JALOLQ010000022.1 GCA_025455895.1 Solirubrobacteraceae bacterium | reverse complement strand
CTTGGCGACGAGGTTCATGCCGTCGAACATCGCGTTGACGAGCAGGACGTCGTAGTTGCGGTAGGAGGCCATCGCCTCCTCGAGGTCGTCGCGCAGCTTCAGGTGGATCGGCATCCAGTCCGGCGTGCCGTGGCGGTGGTTGACGACGGCCACGAGCGCCTCGATCCGCTCGAGGTACTCGGCGTACTCGGGGACGTCGGTCCGCGACGGCATGAGCTGGGCCTGGAAGGTCACCCGCTCGTGGAACTCGGGGTGCTGCTCGAGGAACAGGTCGAACGCCGTGAACCCGCGCAGCACGTTCTTCGAGAGGTCCGCGCGGTCGACGCGCAGGATCAGGAACTCGCGGCGCCGGCGGAGCAGCTCGGCCTCGAACGCGAGCGTGCGCTCGGACTCGCCGACGCGCAGCGTGGCCTCGGCGTCGATCGGGAGCGGGTAGCTGCGCACCCAGACCTCGCGGCCGTCGAGGTGCACGATCCCGCGCTCGAAGTCCACCTCGAGGTCGAGCAGGTCGCGGCAGCACTGGAGGAAGTTGCGCCGGTAGGCCGAGGTGTGGAAGCCGATGATGTCGTTGGCCAGCAGCCCGTGGTAGATCTCCTCGCGGATGCGGTTCGGCAGCACGCGCCAGGCGTCGGACTGGGTCCACGGGATGTGGATGAAGTGGTGCAGGAAGACGTCCGGGCGCGCGCGCCGCAGCAGCCCGGGCAGCGTGTACAGGTGGTAGTCGTGGACCATCACGACGGGCTCGGGCCGGTCGTCGATCTCCTCGAGCACCGCCTGCGCGAGGTCCTCGTTGACGACGTTGTAGCCGTACTCGAACGCCTCGATCTCGTTGCGGCGCACGTCGGGGGCGTTGGAGAGGTCCCACAGGTAGTGCTGGATGAACCACAGCATCGGGTTCGCGACCACGTTGTAGAAGCGGTCGTAGGCGGCGGGGTCGCTGGCGACGAGCCGCACGTCGTACTCGCCGCCGGTCGGCGAGCGCACGGCGAACGGCCGGTCGCCGGCCTCGCGGGCGCGCTCGGCATCCGCCTCGGTCATCGCGCTGGCGACCCACACGGCGTGCCGGTGGGAGGCCAGGCCGGTGAGCGCCGTGACCAGGCCGCCGGTGCCGCGGCGGACGGTCCCGTCGTCCTCGAAGGTGACGGGCCCGCGGTTGGAGACCAGGACGAAGGGGGCGGAGTCGTTGCTCATGCCTGGTCCATCATCGCGGAGAACACCCGCAGATAATCGCGCAGATAGCGAGGGGTGAGGAACTCCTGTCGCGCGCGAGCCTTGCCGGCCCGCCCGAGGCGGCGTCCGAGGTCCGGGTCGGCGAGCAGCTCAAGACAGCGCTCACCGCACGCCTCGGGGCTGTTCACCAGAAATCCGGTCTCGCCGTCCTCGACCTGCAGCGGGATGCCGCCGACGTCGCCGCCGATGAACGGCTTGCCCTTCCACAGCGCCTCGGTGACGGTCAGCCCGAAGCCCTCGCGGGTGGACTTCTGGATCACGACGTCCGCGTGGGACTGGAAGGCGTTCACCTCGATCGCCCCGACGCCGTTGAAGTTGTTGAGGATCTTGATGTCCTCGTCGCCGTCCGCGTGGGAGAGCGTGGCGTTGAAGAACTCCCAGCCCTCGGGGTCGTCGGTCGCCATCGAGCCGACGAGCGCCAGCTGGACCTCGGGCATCTGCGCCTTCACCAGCCGGTAGGCGTCGATGACGCCGATCGGGTCCTTCCACGGATCGAAGCGCGAGACCTGCAGCAGCAGCGGCCGGTCGACGTCGATCCCGAACTGCTCGCAGACGTAGGCGGCGTCGTCGGGGGCGAGCGCCATGTTCTTCGGCGTGAGCGGATCGATCGCCGGCGGGACGATGTGGACCTGCCCGGCCATCCCGTCCGGCACGTAGTCGCGCAGGTGGAAGACCGAGTGCCGGTACTCCCGCAGGTGCGGCATCAGGCGCTCGATCGTCGCCGGGTTGGGCGTCGAGAGGTCGATGTGGCAGCGCCACAGCCAGCCGCGCGCCTTGCCGGGGACGAGCGTGCGCAGCGCCGCGGGCTGCGGGTCGTGGACGAAGCAGATGTCCATGCCGTCGCGGAGCTGCTCGGCGTTCAGCTCGTTGTAGCCGTGCCAGATCGCCCACTGCTCCTCGGTGAGGTCCTGCGGGTCGCCCTGGAGCGCGTTGTGCATCTGCTTGGTGGCGTGGAAGAACTCCTCCTGGCCGTAGATGACCTGCCAGTCGCACTCGAGGCCGACGTCGCGCATCAGCGGCACGAGCGTGTAGAGCAGCTCGCTCACGCCGCCGCCGAAGGCGGTGGCCGAGACGTGCGTCACGTGCACGCCGCGCAGCGGCTCGGCGAGCGCTCGGACCTCCTCGATCACGTCCTTGCCGGCGAGGTGCGTGTAGTCGGCCAGCGACTTCTGACCCACGTGGACGGGCTGGAGCACGGCGCGAGCGTACCGGCCCTGCCGGGCGGCCTCGCGCGGCCGGGCGGTCAGCGTTCGGCCGGGGTCTCGAGCGGCCGCTCGCCCAGGCGCGCGCGCACGTCGCGGCGCTCCCGGTCGCGGACGATCGTGAGCGTGACCGTCGTCCCGGGCGCCCGCCGCGAGACGAGCGCGGCGAGGTCGCTGTCGCGGCGCACCGGGCGGCCGTCGATCGCGACGACCACGTCGCCGCCGGTCGTGTAGGGGCGCGCCTGGAAGCGCGTGGTCACGGTGCCGCCCTTGAGCCCGGCGGCGGCCGCCGGTCCGCCGGGCGTGACCTGCTGGAGCCACGCGCCCGTGTCGGTGCCGAGGCCGAAGCGCTCGGCGAGCTGCGGGTAGACCGTCGCCGCGCCGACGCCGAGGTAGGCGTAGCGGGCCGTCCCGCTGCGGCGCAGCTGCGCGAGCGAGCGGCGGACCGTGTCGACCGCCACCGCGAACCCGACGCCGCTGCCGGCGCCGTCGCTGCTCGAGGTCTCGATCTGGGAGTTGATCCCGAGCACGCGGCCGCTCGCGTCCAGCAGCGGGCCGCCCGAATTGCCGCGGTTGATCGCGGCGTCGGTCTGGATCGCGCCGGTGGTGGCGAACCCGGTGAGCGACTGGATCGACCGATCGAGGGCGGAGATGACGCCGATCGAGAGCGAGCCCTGCTCCCCGAACGGGCTGCCGATCGCCGCGACCGGCTCGCCCACGCGCAGGTCCGCCGCCCGGCCGAGCGGCAGCGGCCGCAGCGCGAGCTCGGCGGGGTCCACGCGCAGCAGCCCGACGTCGGTGAACGGGTCGAAGCCGACGATCCGCGCGGGCACCTGGTTGCCGTCCTCGAAGCGCACGAAGACCTCGCTCGCGCCCTTGATCTCCTTGCCCTCGCCGCTCGTGATCACGTGGGCGTTCGTCGCCACCTCGCCGCTCTCGTCGACGACGAACCCGGAGCCGACGCCGGCGCGGTCGCGCTGGCCGCCCAGGCCGGTGGCGAGGATCGTCACGACCCCGGGCAGCGCGCGGCGGTAGATCCGCTGCGGGTCGAACGTCCCGCCGGTGCGGGCGGCGCCCGCCGGTGCGTCGCGCAGGACCTCGACGCGCGTCGTGCGCTCGACGGTCGCGGTCGTCCCGGCCTCGGAGCCGAGCCCCGGGCCGTCGCGGCCGCAGGCGCCGAGGCTCAGGGCGGCGAGCGCCGCCGCGACGAGGGCCGGGCCCCGGCGGCGGGCGCTCATGCCGGCAGCCCGAGGGTGAAGACCGTGCGGCCGGGGCGGCTCTCGACCGCCAGGTCGCCGCCCATGCGCTCGGCCAGCTCGTGGGCGATCGCGAGCCCCAGGCCGGAGCCGCGGCGCCCGTCGGAGGTGTAGAACGGCTCGAAGACGCGCGGCAGGTCCGCGCGCGGGATGCCCGCCCCGCCGTCCTGCACGGCGATCGTGACCCGCCCGGCCTCACGCCCGGCCGCCAGCGTGACCGTGGTGCCGGGCTCCGTGTGGGTGAGGGCGTTGTCGACGAGGATCCGCATGATCTGGGCGAGGCGCTCAGGGTCGCAGACGACGGTGACGGGGCGCTCGCCGACCTCCACGCGAAGCTCCGAGCCGTGCGCGGCGAGCGCGGGGACGAACTCGTCCGCGACCGTCCCGGCGAGCCGGCCGACGTTCGTCTCCTCCGGGCGCAGCTGGACGGCCCCGGAGTCGAGCCGGCTGAGGTCGAGCAGGTCGGTCGCGAGCTTGCCGAGCCGGTCGACCTGCTCGCGCAGGCGGTCCAGGAACCGCGCCCGGTCCTCCTCGTCGAGGTCCTCGTCCTCGAGCAGCTCGAGGAAGCCGCCGAGCGAGAAGATCGGGGTGCGCAGCTCGTGCGAGGCGGTGGCGATGAAGCGCCGGCGGGCGGTGTCCAGCTCGGCCAGCTGGCGCTGCATCCCGTCGAGCGCGGCGGCCAGCCGGCCGAGCTCGTCGTCGCCGTCGACCGCGAAGCGCGCCGAGTAGTCGCCGCCGGCGACGCGCCGTGCCACGTGCTCGAGCCGCGCGACCCGGCGGCCGAGCGACTGCGCGACGAGGAACGCGGCGAGCACCGCGGCCGCGAGCGCGAGCAGCGCCGCGATCAGGATCCGGTCGCGCACGAGCGCGACGTTCGCCTCGACGTCGCCGAGCTGGTCGCTGAACACGACGACCGAGCCGAGCACCTCGCGCCCCGACTCGGGGTCGCGGAAGAGCAGCGGGCGCGCGGCCTGGACGACGCGCCCGTCGCCGGCGGACTCGGTCGCCGTCGCGGGCCGCCGGCTCTCGATCGCCTGCGCGGCGGCGGGGAACTCGAGATCGCCGATGTCGGTGCCGGCGTTCGAGTCGGACTTCACGAACGGCTGCGGCCCGAACGTGCCGCGGTTGACGCCGAGCAGCGTCACGCGCGCGTTCGCCTGGTCGGCCGCCTGACGGACGACGGCGTCGAGCACGGCCACCGGCGCGTTCGAGTCGATCGCCCGCTCGATCACGCCCGAGAAGCGCTCGGCGGAGGCGGCCAGGCGGTCGGTCCGCTCGGTGACGAGGCTCTGCTTGAGCGTCGGCACGACGACGACGTAGACGATCGCCATCGCGCCGAGCGTGATGAGGAAGAAGATCAGCGCGAGGCGGTTGGCGAGCGAGCGCATCGGCGGGCGCGGCTCGCGGGTCACGCGTCGTCCGCGTCGCGGAAGCGGTAGCCGACGCCGCGCACGGTGAACAGGTACTCGGGGTCCCGGGCGTCGCGCTCGAGCTTCTCGCGCAGGTGGCGGATGTGCACGTCGACGGTGCGGGGGTCGCGGTAGCTGCTGTCGCCCCAGACGCGCGTGAGCAGCTGCTCGCGGGTCCAGACGCGCCCCGGCGTCCCGGCCATCGCGGCGAGCAGCTCGAACTCGACGAACGTCAGCGCGACGTCGTCGCCGCGGACGCGCACGAGGCGCTTGGCGGGGTCGATCCGCAGGTCGAGCACCTCCAGCGGCGCCTCGCCGCCCTCGTCGCGGGTCATCGACGCGCGCCGCAGCGCCGCCTTCACGCGGCTGCGGAACTCGCGCACCGAGAACGGCTTGGTGATGTAGTCGTCGGCGCCGAGCTCGAGCCCGACGACCTTGTCGACCTCCTCGGTCTTCGCGGTGAGCATGATGATCGGCACCGTGCTGCGCGCGCGCAGCTGGCGGCAGACCTCGAGCCCGTCGAGGCGCGGCATCATCACGTCGAGCACGACGAGGTCGAAGCTCGTCTGCCGGAAGCGGTCGAGCGCCTCGAGGCCGTCCTGCGCGATCACGACCTCGTAGCCGTCCTTGCGCAGCGGGTACGAGAGCAGCGTGCGGATCGACTCCTCGTCGTCCACGAGCAGGATCCGTTGCGCGCGCTCGGCCATCCGTGGGGAAGAGGGTAATCGGGACTACCCTGCGCGGGTCGATGCTCGACCCGCGCACCTACCGCGCCGCGCTCGTGCCGGTCCTGCTGGCGCTGATCGTCGTCGCCTTCTCGCTCGAGGATCGGCCCGGGCCGCTGCGCACGACCCTCGCCGCCGATGCGTTCGACGGGCCGCGCGCGGCGCGGCTGCTCGAGCGGCTCGTGCGCGAGCACCCCGACCGGCGGCCGGGCTCGGCCGGGGACGCCGCGCTGGCCGCCTCGGTCGCGCGCGAGCTGGGCGCCGCGCTCCCCGGCGTGACGGTGCGCCGCAGCGTGCGCCGCGCCGCGACCGTCGACGGCGACCGCGACCTCGTGCTCGTCAGCGCGCAGCAGCCGGGCAGCACCGCGCGGGCCCAGCTCGTCGTGGTCGCCGCGCGCGATGCGGTCGAGCCCGGCTCGGCGGCGCAGCTCTCCGGGACCGCGGCCCTGATCGAGCTGGCCCGCGTCATCGCCGACACCCGCCCGTCGCGCAGCGTCACCTTCGCCTCGGTGAGCGGCGGCACGGGCGGCCAGGCCGGGATGCGCGAGCTCGCGCGGCGGCTCGACCGCCCGGTCGACGCGGTGCTCGAGCTGGGCGACCTCGCCGGGCCGACGGCGGAGCGCCCGCTCGTGGTCGGGCTGTCCGACGGGGTCGGGGCCGCCCCGGTGCGCCTGCAGCGGACGCTCGCGCTCGCGCTGCGCCAGGAGACCGGCATCGAGACGTCGTTCCCGTTCGCGCGGGCGCAGCTCGCGCGGTTCGCGTGGCCGTTCTCGGTCTCGGGGCAGGGGGTGGCGAACGCCGCCGGGCTTCCCGCCGTGCGCCTCTCGGCGAGCGGCGAGCCGCCGCCCGCGGCGGACGCGCCGGTGTCGGCGGCGCGGCTCGCCGGCTTCGGCCGCGCGACGCTGCGGGCGCTCACGGCGCTGGAGAACGGGCCCCGCGCCGGCGTCGCGCCGCAGCGCGACCTGTCGATCGCGCGCAAGGTGCTTCCCGCGTGGGCGGTCCGCCTGCTCGCGATCGCGCTGCTGCTGCCCGCCGTCGTCGCGGTGATCGACGGCGCCGCCCGGCTGCGCCGCCGTCGCGAGCCGGTGCTCCGCGGCGTGCTGTGGGTGCTGGTCCTCGCGGCCCCGTTCGCGCTCGCCGCGCTGTTCGCGCGCGCGCTCGGGCTGCTGGGCTGGGTCGTCGCCACGGCGCCGCCGGCACTGCCCGGCCAGGCCGAGCTCGACGGGCGCGGCTGGGCGGCGATCGGCTGCGTGCTCGTGGTGCTCGCGCTCGGGTTCCTGCTGCTGCGCCCGTGGCTGGCCCGCCGGGCCGGCGTGGCCGGGCCGCCCGACGCCCCCGGCCGGACCCTGGCACCGGCGCTCGTGGTCGCGGCCGGCGGGGTCGCGGCCTGCGTCCTGAACCCCTACGCCGCCCTCGCGCTGGCGCTGCCCGCGAACCTCTGGCTGCTGCTCGCGGCGCGCGAGCTGCGCCTGCGGCGCCTGCCGGCGCTGCTGCTCGTCGCGCTGAGCCTCGTCCCCGCGGGCCTGGTGATCGTCTCGGACGCCGCGCAGCTGGCGATCGCCGTCGCGGACGTGCCGTGGTTCGGGCTGCTGATGCTGGCCGGCGGGCAGCCCGGCCCGCTCGCGCTGCTCGGCTGGTGCGCGATGGCGGGCGCCGCGCTGGGCGCGCTGCTGGTCGCGCTGCGGCCGCCGGGGCAGGAGCGCGCCGACGCGCCGATCACCGTCCGCGGGCCCTCGAGCTACGCGGGCCCCGGGTCGCTCGGCGGGACCGACTCGGCGCTGCGGCGCTGACTCCACCATCCGCCGAGCGCGCTCAAGGCGCCGCCCGCGGCGGTCCGATGCAGGGGCAAGGCCAGGACGGCCGGGAGTTCCCCTCCACCCACGTGACGACCGACCCAGAACGCATGCTCCGAATCGCCCGACTCCGCTCGCTCGTCGCCGGCGGCGACTACGCCGTCGACCCCGTGCTCGTGGCGGACGCCCTGCTCAGCCGGCTGATCGTGCCGGGCCCGGCCCTGGGCCTCGATCCGTTCGAGGCGGCGCCGGCCGCCGCCGTCAGCCGATCGGGTGCTCCCAGCCCCGCAGCGGGCCGGCTGGAGCGCCGCGCCGGCTGAACGCCGCGCCCGGCTCCCCGGCGCGGACCTCGCCGATCCGCACGAGCCCGGGAACGCGCGCGGCCGCCGCGTCGGGCAGGCACGCGCAGAGCTCGAAGTCCTCGCCGCCGGTCGCCGCGAACACGGCGGGGTCCTCGCCGAGCTGCTCGGCGATGCCCGCGACCCCGTCGCCGAGCGGGACGAGGTCGAGGTCGACGTCGAGCAGCACGCCGCTCGAGCGCCCGAGGTGCGCGGCGTCGGTCGCCAGCCCGTCGGAGATGTCGATCAGGGCGTGCGCCCCGGCCGCCGCGAGCGCCCGCCCGGCCTCGAGCCGCGGGACGGGCCGCAGGTAGGCGTCCAGCAGATGCGCGCCGCCGCGCGCCCGCCCCAGCACGACCGCGACGCCGCCGGCCGAGAGCCCGAGCGGGCCGGTGAGGTACACGCCGTCGCCCGGCCGCGCGCCGTCGCGCCCCACGAGGTCCTGCTCGCGCTCGGCCCAGCCGACGACGGTCACGCTCGCGAACAGGGTCGCGGCGCGGACGAGGTCGCCGCCGGCGAGCGTGACGCCGGTGCGGGCGCAGACGCCCTCCAGGCCGCGGGCGATCTCGAGCACGTCCTCGGCGCTCAGGTGCGGCGGCACGCCCAGCGCGACGTACGCCTCGCCCGCCTCGGCGCCCATCGCGGCGAGGTCCGAGAGCGCGGAGGCCATCGCGCGGTGGCCGACGTCCGCGCACGAGACGGCGTCGAGGTCGAGGCGCACGTGCTCGCCGTCGACGGTCGCGTCGACGCTCGTCACCTGGACCGGGCGCGCGCGGACGACCGCCGCGTCGTCGCCGATCCAGCGCACGATGCGCTCCGAGCGCGGCTGCATGAGGCGCTCGAAGGCGGCGATGAGCGCGAGCTCACCCATGTGGGCCGCTCAGCGGTGGCGGTAGACGATCCGCGCGCGGTCGAGGTCGTACGGCGAGAGCTCGACGCGGACCCGGTCGCCCGGGAGGATGCGGATGCGGTAGCGGCGCATCTTGCCGGCGACGTGGCCGAGGACGTTGTGGCCGTTGTCGAGCTGCACGCGGAACATCGCGTTGGGCAGGGCCTCGACGACCTCGCCCTCGAACTCGACCTTTTCCTCCTTCGCCATGCGCCGGGGACGGTAGCAGCCGGGGCGCGGCGCGCCGGGCTCAGCCGGCGCCGGTGCCGCCCGTCGGGGCGCTCTCCAGCGGGCCCTGCTGGGCCGGGGCCTGGTCGGTCCCGCCGCGGTCGGGCGCCTCCTGCGGCGGGGCCTCGTACTGGCCGGGCGGGAAGCGCTCGTCGCGGTCCTGGCCGTCCTGGGCGTCCTCGTCCTCGTCGGTGGTCGCCTCGTCCCCGTAGCCGAGCTCCTCGGCGCTCTTGCCCGGGGCGCCGTTGGCGGCGTACTCGCCGAAGAACGGCTCCGGCTCGAACGGCTCGGTGGGGCTGGGGAACGGATCGCACGGGCGGCCCTGCATCGCGACGTCCATGAAGTCGCGCCAGATCAGCGCCGGCGCCTTGCCGCCGAACATCGCGCCGTAGCCGGGGACGTTGCTCATCGAGGTGGTCGCCCCCGGGTACCCGACCCAGACCGCGGTGTTCAGCGAGGTGGTGAAGCCGTCGAACCAGGCGTCGGTGTAGTCGTTCGTCGTGCCGGTCTTGCCGGCGACCGGGCAGCCGATCTGGGCGGCGGTGCCGGTGCCGCGCTGCGCGTTGGCCTCCATCGCCTTGACGGCCTCGTGCGTCTGGCCGTCGGTGAAGACCTTCACGCGCCGCGTCTTGCCGATCTTCGTGTCGGTGCGTCCCTCGGGGAACTCGACCTTCGTGATCGCGATCGGCTTCACGCGCCAGCCGCCGTTGTTGACGGTGACGTAGGCGCGGGTCATCTCCAGCGGGGAGACGCCCCGGCGCAGGCCGCCGAGACCCTCGGCGGGGTAGGCGTCGAGCTTGCTCGTGATGCCCATGTCGTAGGCCGTCTGGCGGACCGCCTCGGGGCCGACGTCCAGGTCGAGCTGCTGGAAGACCGTGTTGTCGGACTTCACCAGGCCCTCGAAGACGTTGACGTTCCCGCCGTAGCGCTTGTCGTCGGTGTTGACCTCGATCTTCGTGCCGGTCTTCTGGTCGAAGAAGTTCAGCGGCTTGGACTCGTAGGTCGTGCGCCGGATGTCGACGTTCTCGCGCAGCGCGGCCATGAGCACCATGACCTTGAACGTCGAGCCCGGCTGGCGCTTGCCCTGCGCGGCGAGGTTGAACTTCGAGGACTCGTAGTCGCCCGAGGAGGCCATCGCCTTGATGTGTCCGGTCTTCGGGTCCATGCTCACCAGCGCGGCCGACGGATCGCCCGGGTTCGGCAGGCGCCCGGCGATCGCCCGGCGCGCCGCCTGCTGCATCTTCAGGTTGATCGTCGTCGAGACCTTGAGCCCGCCGCGGCGCACGCGGTCCGCGCCGTACTCCTTGATCAGCTCGTCCTTGACGTAGTCGAAGAAGTAGCTCTCGCGGCGCTTGGCGTAGTACTCGTTGCGCTCGACGCCGAGCGGCGCCCGGCGCGCCTCGGCGGCCTGGGCCGGGGTGATGTACCCCTCGTTCGCCATCGCGCGCAGCACGTCGTTGCGGCGCTCGCGCGCCTTCTCGGGCGCCAGGAACGGGTTGTAGCTCGTCGGCGCCTGGGGCAGCCCGGCGAGCAGCGCGGCCTCCGGCAGCGTGAGGCGGCTGGCCGGCTTGTCGAAGAACACGCGCGCGGCCGACTGGATGCCGATCGCCGTCTGCCCGCCGACGGTGCCGTAGGGGACGTTGTTCAGGTACTCGGTGAGGATCCAGCGCTTGCCGCGGGTCCCGGGATGCTCGCTCTCGAGCTCCGAGGCGAGCTTCGCCTCACGGAGCTTGCGCTTGTAGCCGGCCAGGCCGCTGCGGGCGTTGCGGTCCTTGCTCTCGGTGTAGAGGTTGCGCACGAGCTGCATCGTCAGCGTCGAGCCGCCCTGCACCGTCTCGCCGCTGGCGGCGTTCTTGATCGCCGCGCGCACGACGCCCTCGTAGTCCACGCCGCGGTGCTTGTAGAAGCGGCGGTCCTCGATCGCCACGGTGGCGTCACGGATCTCCTGGGGCATCGAGGACGCGGGGATCGGCGTGCGCAGCACGTCGCCCTGGATGAAGCCCAGGCGCGTGCCGTCGGCCGCGTAGACCACCGAGGTGGCGCCCTGGTTGATCGGCTTGAGCTCGGCGATGTCCGGGGCCGAGGAGACGATCGAGCCCAGGTAGGCGACGCCGCCGCCGGCGCCGAGCACGACGAGGCCCACGAGCACCGCGAGGGTCACGAGGACCACGCGGGCGGCGCCGCGCTGCGAGCGGCGACGGCGGAGCTGTCGGGCGCGACGGGACATGGGTGCGTCGGGGTTCCAGATGCGGGGCGCCGGTCCTCCCAGGACGCGCCGTTGCCACCGCTGTGGAGCCGGGGATTCTAGCCGGGCGCGGGCCGTGATCCGCCGGTTCGGCGCGCGCTCAGGCGCCCGATCCCGCGCGCGCGATGCCGGCCCCGCGCAGCGCGGCGAGCGCCGCCGCCCGCAGCTCGCCCTCCGCGGCGTCGCGTCCGGCGGCGGGGACGGGTGCGCCGCTCACGCGCAGGGCGAGCCCGTCCGGGGCGGTCTCGGCGACCGTCGCGCCGGCCGCGCCGGGGAGCCCGGCGAGCACCGCGAGCGCGCGCTCCTCGTCGGCTCCGGGCGCCACCCAGACCGTCGCCTGCGGGACGACGTGGTGCTCGCGGATCGACTCGTTGCGCACCGGGCTCGTGGTCAGGAGCTGGTTGGGCAGCACGACCCGCCCGCCGTCGCCGGTGCGCACCCACGTGAAGGTGAGCGTCACGTCCTCGACGATGCCGGTCACGCCGGCCACCTCGATGTGGTCGCCCACGCGCAGCGGCTGCGTGATGGCGATCACGACGCCCGCGATCATGTTCCCGAGCGTCTCGCGCGCCGCCAGGCCGATGACCGCGCTGAGCACGACGCCGGAGGTCAGCGCCGCGCGGGCGAGGCGGTCGAAGGAGTCGAACTGGAGCAGGGCGAGGAAGACGCCGGTGCCCATGATCAGCGCCCAGGCCAGGCGCCGGATGAAGCGCAGGCGCGTGCGGCCGCTGGGGTCGAGCGACATCGTCCCGGTGCGCGCGGCGAGGCGGCGCTCGGCCCCGCGCAGCAGCCGGTCGACGATCACGGCGGCCACGAGCGCGACGACGAGCGTGAGCCCGGCGGCGGTGTAGGGCTGCCAGCCCGCCGCGGCGTGG
>JALOLQ010000021.1 GCA_025455895.1 Solirubrobacteraceae bacterium | reverse complement strand
TCGTCCACCTGGCCGGCGCGGACGACCTGCCCGCCTGGGCCGCCGAGGTCCCGCCCGCGGCGCAGGCGCTCGCCGCGCGCTGCTGGCCGGGCCCGCTGACGCTCGTGCTGCGCCGCGCGGGCGGCGTGCCGGACGCGGTGACGGGCGGACGCGAGACGGTCGGCCTGCGCGTGCCCGATCAGCCCGTAGCGCTCGCGCTCCTGCGGGCCTTCGGCGGCGGCCTCGCCGCGCCGAGCGCGAACCGCTTCGGCCAGGTCTCGCCGACCACCGCCGCGCACGTACGCGGGGGGCTCGGCGAGGACGTCGAGCTGATCCTCGACGGGGGCCCATGCCCGGTCGGCGTCGAGTCCACGATCGTGGACCTCTCCGAGCCCGGAGCGCCGCGGCTGCTGCGCGCCGGCGGAACGCCGGTCGAGACGATCGCCGAGGTGCTCGGCGCCGTCCCCGCGCCGGACACCGGGCCCTCGCGCGCCCCGGGCATGCTCGCCGCGCACTACGCGCCGCTCGCGCGGGTGGAGGTCGTCGCCGCCCCCGCGCTCGCCGCCCGGGCCGCCGCGGCGCGCGGGCCGGTCGCCGTGATCCTGCCCGCCGACCAGGGCGACGCGCCGCCCGGCACCGTCGTCCTCGGCCGCCCGGCGGACGCGGAGGCCTACGCCCGGGGCCTCTACGCGATGCTCCACGACGCCGACGCCCGCAGCTGCGCGGTCGTGCTGGCGGTGCCGCCGCCCGCCGACGGCCTCGGCCTCGCCGTGCGCGACCGCCTCCAGCGGGCCGCCGCCGGGACGCGCTGACCCGGCCGCGTCAGCCCGCGTCGTCGCCCGGCGCCGCGGAGGCCGCGGCCACGGGCGCCCCGGCGGAGGCCGGCTCCACGAGCCCCCAGAGCCGCACCGTCGTGCTGCGGCCGCGGATCGGCAGCTCCTCGTGGAACTCGAGGTCGCCCGGGCGCTCGGCGAGCCGCTCGACGGTCGACTCGGCCATCAGCAGCGAGTAGGGCGCCTCCTTCGTCATGCCCTCGATCCGCGAGGCGGTGTTCACGGTGTCGCCGATCGTCGTGTACTCCAGGCGGCGCTCGGACCCGACGTTCCCGGAGATCACCGGGCCGGTGTTGAGACCGATCCCCATGCGGAACGGCGCCTGCCCCTTGGGCACCTCGCGGGCGTTGAAACGCTCGAGGCGGTCGAGCATGTCGCGCCCGGCGCGCAGCGCGCGGTCGGCGTGGTCGGGCTGGTCGAGCGGCGCGCCGAAGACGGCCATGATGCCGTCGCCCATGTAGGCCACGAGCGTGCCGCCCGCGTCGAGGATCGCATCGGTCATCTCGCCGAGGTAGTCGTTGAGGATCTCGATCACCGCGTCCGGCGGGCGCGACTCCGAGTACGTCGTGAACCCGCGCAGGTCGCTGAAGAGGACCGTCGCCTCGCGCTGCTCGCCGCCCAGGCGCAGCTCCTCGTCGGCGTTGGCGACGACCTGATCGACCACCTTCTCGGGGACGAACCGGGCGAAGAGGTCGTGGATGCGGCGCTTGTCGGAGGCCTCGAGCAGCACGAGCACCGCGAGCGTCGTGATCGCCGAGCAGGCGAGGCCGATCAGCGGCCAGGCGACCGGGACCACGCGATCGTGGTTGAAGAGGACCTGCGCGAGGACGAGGTACAGCAGCCCCACGACGATCGCCGCCACGAACCCGAGCAGCGGCGGCATCCGCCGGCCGCCGACGACAGGGACCCAGCCGGGCAGGCGGCGCACCCCGAGCAGCGGCGGGATGAGGATGAACAGCACGAGCAGCGCCCACTTCACCCAGCCCGGCGGGATCGACAGCGGGAACCCGGACAGGATCGTCGAGATCGCCTCGGCCTGGAGCTCCGGACCGGGCATCTTGCCGTTGCCGGACGTGGAGGTCGTCTGGAGATCCTGGAGGCTCGGCGCCGTCGCGCCGACGACGACGATCTTGTCCTTCACCTTCGCGGGGTCGAACCCGTCGGCCCAGACGTCGGCGAACGAGAGGTAGTCGAGCGTGCCCGGCGGTCCGTGGAAGTCGATCAGCGGGTCCTGCGGCTCGAAGGCGTCCCGCGCCACGCGCTTGCCGGTCACCGACTCGGCGGTCACGACGGAGAACGAGCGCAGGTCGTCCCACTCGTAGGGGACGCGGCGCACGACCGCGCCGTCCTCGGAGGGCACGACCGCGTTGGCCGCCTTCGCCCCGACCGAGCGCACGACGTCGTCGCCGCCGAAGACGTTCGAGGAGCCGTCGTCGTTGACCTCGGTGGTCGCGAGCGTCACCGGGACGCCGGCCTCGGTGGCCTGGAAGACGGCCTCGAGCAGCCGCTCGTCGTCCTCCTGGCCGACCGACGAGGGCTCGGTGAACTGCACGTCGTAGGCGATCCCCTTGGCCCCGGCCTTCACCAGGTTGTCGATGACCCGCGCGTGCTGGGCGCGGGCGAACGGCCACTGCTCGCCGATCCCGCCCTCCGAGCGGGCGCTGAACGTGCGCGCGTCCACGCCCACGACCAGCAGGTCCTGCGGCGGGGCCTGCGTCCCGCGGTTCTCGAACCGCGCGTCGATCGACTGCTCCTCGAGCCGGTCGCCGACGCCCGCGCCGATCAGCGCGAGCGCCAGGAGGAACGCGACCAGCGTCGCCCCGGCGAGCAGCAGGCGCCGCCGGCGGCGACGGGCGCCGCTGGTCAGGCGCCCGCCGGCCACGGGGCTCGCCGGCTCCCGCGCCGGCTCACAGCGAGGGCGGACCCGACGACGTCCGGCGCGGGGTGCACGTCTGGTACTCGCGCACGCCGCTCAGCACCTGGCCGTTCGCCAGCCGCAGCGTGATCCGCACGCGGACCTTCTGCTTCGGGCGCCCGCGCAGGTTGATCCGCGCCGTGGGGCGCGCGCCTTCGCTCGTGACGCGCACGCGCTTGCCGTTGACGATCACCTGCGCGTCCGCCACGGGCGTGCCGGCGGGCACGAGCAGGCGGATCGGGAAGGCGCGCCGGCTCGTGCAGGGGGCGCGCGCCAGGTAGCGCTCGCCGGCCTTCACCGGGACCTTCTTCTTCGCCCCGAAGTCGGAGACGTCCACGATGCCCTCGCGCGTGCGGAAGAACGTGCCGTCGCAGCGGTCCTCGGTGTACCAGTACGTGCCGCGCACGGTCGCCGCCCCGTTGTTGCCGGTGGTGCGGAACTTGCCCTTGCCGCGGCCCCAGACGAAGCGGCCGGTCTTCTTGCCGCGCTTGGACTGCGAGGTCCGGGCCTTGTTCGGCTTCAGGCGCAGCGCCGGGTCGTCGCAGCTGGGCTGCTGGCCGGTGAGGATCACGTCGACGAGCGACCCGCTGCTCGCCTGGAAGAAGCGGAACTCGCCGCCCCAGAACTCCGCGGACTGCGTCGGGCCGTAGGTGCCGAGGTCCTCGGGAGCCGTCTGGAAGGTCACGCGGATGCGGCCGTTGCTGACGTCCACCGTCGTGCCGACGGGGAGGTTCGAGGCCTTCACGAGGCGCTCGAACTTCGTCTCGCCCGGCTTGCGCACGAGCACCGTGCCGTCGACGACCTCGCCGACGCCGCTCTTGCCGAGCGTCGGGGTGGGCGACTGGGCGACGGCGGGGGCGACCTGGATCTGAGGATCGGGCTCCTGCTCGCGCTGCGGGCCGGGCGGCGGGCCCGGGGGCGCCGGCGCGGCGATGCACGGCGGCGCCGGCAGCCCGGCCGGCCCGAAGACGTGCAGGCGCAGGTCCGAGCGGTCCGCCACGTAGGCGGCGCCGCGGCAGTCGGTGGCGACCGCGGCCGGGGAGTTCAGCCGCTCACCGGGCGCGCTCGCGGGCGCGTTGCCCGCGCCGAGCGTGCCGGCCGGAGCGCCGTCCGGCTGGTAGCGGCGCACGACGTGCCCCTGCTTGTCGGTGGCCAGCACGGTCCCGTCGGTCGGGTCGATCGCGACGTCGATCACGCCCGGGGAGCCCCACGAGTCGATCAGCGCGCCGGTCGGGGACAGCACGAACAGGCGATCGTGGTTCGACTCGGCGACGACCAGCGTGCCGTCCGCGGCGACCGCGATCCCGCGCGGATCGTCGAGGTCGATCTGCTTGTCGTGCTTGACGACGATCCGCAGGAAGGCGCCCGTGGCGTCGAAGGCCTGGACGCGGCGGTTCCCGCGATCGGTCACGTAGACGGTGCCGTCGGCACCGACCGCGATCCCGCTCGTGCCCTCGAAGGCGCCGGGCGCGCTCCCCCAGCCGCCCCAGCGGGTCACGAACCCGCCGTCGGGCGTGAACTTCTGCACGGAGGTCGCGTCGGCCGCGTAGACGCTGCCGTCCGGGCCGACCGCGACGCTCGAGAGGCCGACGAAGGCGCCCGGACCGGAGCCGTAGGAGCCCCAGTCGCGCAGCTTGTCGCCGCTGCGGGTGAAGACCGAGATCCGCGAGCGCGCCGCGTCCGCGACGTAGACGTCGCCGCCGGCGCCGACGGCGATGCCGCTGACGAACGGGGAGACGACGGCGTCCGACCCCCAGTTGGCCAGGACGTCGGCCTGCGCCGACGCCGGCACGGCCAAGCCGATCGCCGCGGTGATGATGAAGCTGGTGAATCGCCTGATCGTGCGAGACATCACTGTCCCCTTCGTGCTGGTCGGCGTCCCCACGCCCGCCTGATGGACGTCGCCAGTGTCTCTCGGCTGTCCCGCCCCCGCTGGGACGTCCGTCACACATCCGGTGCGACTGACGGCACAGAGTAGCGACGCCACCCCGATCCGACCAGGGGGTAGGGTGGCGTCCACACACGGCGACGGAGGTTGGTACTCGTGAACATTCGGCGTCTCGGAGAGCTCCCGCTCTTCCAGGGACTGGACGAGGATGCGCTCAGGGCGATCGGCACCGCGGTGACCGAGGAGAGCGTCGAGGAGGGCCGCGCGCTCGTGCGCGAGGGAGACTTCTCGCAGGACCTGACGATCATCGACGAGGGCACCGCGCGCGTCGAGCAGGGCGGCGAGGAGATCGCCACCCTCGGCCCGGGCGACATGTACGGCGAGCAGGGGCTGATGCACAAGTCGCAGCGCAACGCCACCGTCGTGGCCGTGAGCGACATGCGGCTCGTGCACCTGACGAAGTTCGACCTCAACCGGCTGAAGGGCAGCTACCCGGTGCTGCTCGAGCGGGTCGAGGCGATCCTCGCCGAGCGCGGCGAGGAGTAGCTCAGCCGGCGGCGGGCGTGGCGGTGGGCCACCGCTGCGCCTCCCGCCAGCCGGCGGGCAGCGCGCAGCCGCACGCCCCGCAGGCGACGAGCCGCCGCGTGGCGGTGCGGCCGATCGCGGCGCCGGCGATCCGCAGGCGGCGCTCCTCGCGCACGGACTCCCACGCGTCGCGCTCGCCGCACGACGGGCAGGCGCGGACGGCCGCCGCACCGAGGCCGGTGCGCTCGACGTCCCAGGCGATGAGGGGGCTGACGGGCATGTGCTCTCCGAGGTCGATCAGGCGGCGGAACACGTCATCGGCAGGTTCGGCGCCCGGCCTGAGCGTCCTGTGGTGATCGTGTGACCGCCGTGTTGTCCTCGTGGGAACGCGGGCGGGGCGGCAGGGTTGCGGCCCGGGCAGCTAGGGCTCGCGCCGGTCGATCGGCGCGGTGCCGAAGACGCGGTCCCACCACGGCGCCGAGACGCCGTAGCCGCGGTCGTGGTCCTGGAAGTGATGGCGCATGTGCAGCTCGCGCAGCCGGCGGCCGATCGGGCCCTTCGGGCGACGGTGGTGCACGTAGTAGTGGAGCATGTCGTAGGCCAGGTAGCCCGCGAAGAACCCGGCCGAGAGCGCGCACGCCTGCGCGAACGGCAGCAGCGCCTGGAAGAGCAGCGCGAAGATCGCCGCCAGCGGCAGCGACGCGGACGGCGGCATGACGAGCCGCAGCGGGTCGTTCGGGTGGTCGTGGTGGACGCCGTGGATCATCCAGTGCAGCCGCGCGCCGACCGGGTGGTCGGGCTCGAAGTGGAAGACGAGCCGGTGCAGCCAGTACTCGGTGAGCGTCCACACGACATAGCCGGCGCCGATCAGCAGCAGCGTCTCCCACCAGGCGATCTCGCGCAGCGCGAGCACCGCGAACACGAGGATCGCCGGCACGAAGATCGCGGGGACGACGGCGACATGCACCCGCGTGAGCCGGTCCATCCAGGCCGGGCCGAACATCGGCGGGGAGGCCTTGAGGTACTCCTGCCGGGACATCGAGTCCGGGTCCACCCGCGGCGGTGCTTCGAGCAGGCTCACGCCGCATGGGATACCACACGGCTCCCCCGCCGGGAACCGGGGTTTTCCCGCTCAGCGGATGACGACGGGCGCGCCGACCGGGACCCGCGGGTACAGGTCCTTCACGTGCCAGACGTGCATCCGGATGCAGCCGTGCGAGGCGGCCGACCCGATCGAGGCGTCATCGCCGGTGCCGTGGATCCCGACGCCGTTGACGATGCCCATCCAGCGGGCCTTCAGCGGATTGGCCGCCGAGCCGCCGGCGACCGTCGTGCCGCCGAGCTCGCCGGCCCACGGGCTGTTCGGCACCGACCACACCGGGTTCACCTGCTTGTCCTGGATGCGGTAGCGCCCCTCGGGCGTCGGGTAGGCGGACTGGCCGATCGCGACGGGGTAGGTCTTGCGGAGCTTGAGGTCCTTGAAGAGGCGCAGCTTGAACTCGCGCTTGCTCACGGTGACCACCGTGCGGTACTGGGCGCGCAGGTCGTCGGCGTTCGTCTGCGGGTAGACGGTGCGCGCGTTCTGGCGCACGAGCCGCGAGGCGAGCGGTGCGTCGAGCGCCGCGTCGACCTTCGCGGCGAGCGCCGCGGGATCGACCGCCACGCCGGTCCGCGCGCGCGAGACGTGCAGCTTGCGCAGCCCGATCCGCAGCGTCGCGTCACGCGGCGCGCGGGCGACCGCGGCGGCCACGCGCTGGGCGAACGCCTTCACCGGGATCCGGGCGTGGCGCAGGGCGAGCGGGACGTCGCCCCCGAACGCCGCGCCGCCGGCCGCGGGGACCGGCGAGGGCTTCGCCGCGGCGAGCGCGCGCCTGGCGGTGGTGCGCGCGTCGAAGGTCAGCTTCGCCTCGGACGGGGCGAGCGTGAAGCGCTTCCCGGCGGTGCGCACGACGACCGGCTCGGCGAGCCGCGGCCCGAGGCGCTCCTGGAGGCGCGCGGCGGCCTCGTCGGCGGTCAGGCCGCCGAGCTCGACGCCCCCGGCGAAGACCCCGGCGGCGATGCGCGGCGGGTCCTGCGCGAGCGCGGGCGACGCGGGCAGCACGGCGAGGCAGAGGCTGCCGGCGGCGGCGAGCCGGCACAGGCGGGAGGCGGCGGACATACGCAGCCGAGGGTAGTGGCGCGCGCACCGGCGGTGCGCAAGCAGGCGTTCAGGCGCTGCGGCGCTCAGGCGACGACCCGCAGCGCGGGCCGCCGGTACGAGCGCGAGGTCTCGGCGAGGAAGTCGTCGATCCACGCCCACGTCGTCTTCGCCGCGCCGCGGCCCGTGAGCACGCCGAGGTGCCCGCCCGGTGCGGTCTCCAGGCGCACCTCGGGCGCGCCGGTGAGCAGCTCCGCGACGTGGTGCACCGCGGGGCGCGGCGCGAGCACGTCGGTCTCGCCGGCGACCACGAGCACCGGCACGTCGACGTCCGCGAGGTCGATCATCCCCTGCCCGTCGCCGAGGTCGAGATCGCCGTCGGCGAGGTCGTTCACGCGGAAGAAGCGGTGGTAGAGCTGGCCCATCGTCCGCCCGGGATAGGCGTGCATGTGGGCCATGAAGTGATCGACCGCCTCGATCTGGGCGAGGAAGTCGCGGTCGTCGAGGTGCGTGGCGATCGCCAGCGGCTTGGTGAGGTACTTGTCGATCGAGGTCAGCTGGAAGGCCCACTTGACCAGCGGCGCGGGCGCGCCTCCGAAGGTCTTGTAGATCGCCGAGCCCAGGAAGCCGTTCGTGACGTTGCTCGCGGCGCGGATCGGCGCGGCGAGGCGCACCTGCGCGAAGTCGAACGGGCTCGCCACGGTGGAGACCGAGGCGACCGGGAGCTTCGGATCGCCGGCGACGCTGAGCAGCGCCATGATCCCGCCCAGGCACCAGCCGAGCAGCTGGACCGGCTTGCCGCCGCTGTCCTCGCTGACCCGGCGCACGGCGTTCGGGAGCACGTCGCGGACCCAGAACTCGAGCCCGAGGTCACGGTCGGAGAACGCGATCGAGCCGTACTCGACGAGGTACGTCGGGTGCCCCATCGCGATGAAGTGCTCGGCCATCGAGCATCCGCGGCGCAGGTCGAAGCTGATCGTCGGCGCCGCCAGCGGCGGCACGAACAGCACGGGCAGCTCGTGCTGGTCCTCCTCGCGCGCGGCGAGGTAGCGGTAGATCACCCGCTTGGGCGCCTCGTCGATGATCCGCGCCGGGGTGCGGCGCAGATCGGCGACGCCGCCGCGGAACACCTTGTCGTAGGCGTTCGCCGCGGCCCGTCCGAGGCTGTCGGGGTTCGGGGGGAGCTCCATGGTGCGGTTCGAGTGTATGCCCGCGGGGTACGCGGCGGAGATCCGGACCGGCCGGGTCAGGCGGCGCTCGTGGCGCGTGCGCGCTCGGCCGCGAAGCCCAGCAGCAGGTCGCCGAAGCGCCCGGGCTCCTCGAGCTGGGGGCAGTGCCCGCAGCCGGCCAGCTCCTCGTAGCGCGCGCCCGACACCGCGTCGAGCACGTGGCGGGCGCCGCGGCAGGAGACCATCCGGTCGCGGTCGCCCCAGACGAGCAGCAGCGGGACCGAGATCCGCTCGAGCTCGAACGCGTCGATGCTGAGCTCCGGCAGCATCCGCCGGCCGACGTCGAGGAACCGCGAGACCGCGCGGGCGTCCGCGTGGTGGCGGGTGAACGAGCGCACGAGGTCGCCGGGGGCCGCGCGCGGGCGCGCGAACGCGAGCTGGCGGTAGGCCTCGCCGACCATCCGCCGGACCACGGCCCCGGGCATCGGCACCGGCGAGCCGAGCAGGCCGCGGACCACGAGATCGCGCTCGATGATCTGGAACCAGCGCGGCATGTCGAGCCCGGCGGGGGCGACGGGCACGAGCCCGGCGAGCGGCAGGTCGGCACGCGAGCCGATCCGCAGCGTCATGCAGCCGCCGAGCGAGTTGCCGGCGACGATCACGCGGCCCCCGTCCTCGGCGAGGTGCGCGATCGCCTCGGCGACGACCTCGTCGTACTGCTCGAGCACCGGGCCCTTCGGCCGCAGCGGGTCGGCCTCGCCGAATCCGGGCAGGTCGATCGCCAGCGCCCGCCGGCCCTCGGCGGCGAGGCGGTCGAGCGTCAGCCGCCACGTGTCCGCCGAGTCGGCGAAGCCGTGGATCAGCAGGACGGGCGGTCCCTCGCCCTCCAGCTCGAGCGCCCGCGTGCCGAAGCCCGCGAGCTCGAGCCGATGCTCGATCAGTGGTTCCCTCACGCGGGAAGGTGTACCCGACCGGGCGGGCGCGCGGCTCCGCAGCTTTCCGCAGCCCGCTGCGGATCAGCCGAGGAGCAGCGCCGCGCCGAGCGCCCCGGCGTCGTCGCCGAGCGCGCCCGGGACGATCGCGGGCGGCGAGCCGGCGCGGAACAGGCTCTCGTGCGTGTACTGGGCGATCTGGTCGCCGTGGGTGGCGAAGAACCGGTCCCCCATCCCCCCGCCGATGATCACCAGCGGCAGGTCGAGCAGGTTCACCGCGGAGGCGATGCCGGCCCCGAGCGCCTGCAGCGCGCGCTCGACCGCGCGCAGCGCCAGCGGGTCCTCGTCGCGCACCGCGCGCCACCAGATGCCGCTCGTGAGCCGGTCCTTGTCGTGCTTCTCCATCAGCCGGAAGAGGTCGGTCCGCTCGCCCTTGGCCTCGCGGCGGCGCACCCAGGCCTCCATGCTCTTGCGCCCGGCGTAGGCCTCCACGCAGCCGCGGTTGCCGCAGCCGCACAGCGCGCCGCCGCGGCGGACGACCAGGTGGCCGAACTCGCCGGCGAAGCCCCGCCCGGCCCACATCCGCCCGCCGAGCACGAGGCCGCCGCCGACGCCGGTGCCCCACCAGACGCCGAGCAGCTCGTCGTGGCCGCGGCCGGCCCCGAGCGCGTGCTCGCCACGGATCGCCACGTCCACGTCGTTGCCGAGCGCGACGGGCACGTCGGCCAGCCGGCGCGAGAGCTCGGCGGCGAAGGGATAGGGCTCGATCCAGTCCGGGAGGTTGCGGGCGTTGGCGACGGTGCCGGCCGTCGCGTCGACCGCGCCCGGGGTGCCGACGCCGATGCCGCGCAGCCCGCCGGCCTCGGCGCCCGCCGCCGCGAGCGCCTCGCCGAGCGCCGCGGCGACCGCGCCGGTGACGGCCTCGGGGCCGCCCTCGCGCGGGGTCTCCAGGCGCGCCCGGCCGAGCACGGTGTGGGCCTCGTCGAGGACGAGCGCCTGGATCTTCGTGCCGCCGAGGTCGACGCCCCCGCGCAGCGCGGGCGTGGGCGCGGGCGGCGATGGGGCGACCGGCGGGTCCGGGGCGGTGCGGCGGCGGCCGAGCGGCATGTCAGGCCCTCCCGTAGACGGGGACGTGGGCGCCGCTGGTGTCGGCGGCGCCCGGGGAGCACAGGTAGGCGATCGTCGCCGCCAGGCGGGCCGGCGGCACCCAGGTGGCGGGGTCCGCGTCCGGCATCGCGGCGCGGTTGCCGGGCGTGTCGATCACCGACGGCAGCACCGCGTTGGCGCGGATCCCGTCCCCGGCGTACTCGGCGTGCAGGGCGTCGACCAGCCCGAGCACCGCGCGCTTGGCGACCGCGTAGGCCGCGCCGCCGGGGAACGGCCGGAGCGCCGCGCGCGAGGAGACGCAGACGATCGCGCCCTCGCCGGCGGCGAGCATCGCCGGCAGCGCCGCCGCGGTCACCAGCCAGGCGGGCCGCAGGTTCAGGCGCAGCTGCTCGTCGAGCACGTCGGCGCTCGTCTCGTGCAGGCGCCCGCCCGCAGCGAACCCCCCGACGAGGTTCACCACCGCGCGGGTGGAGGCGCCGGCGGCACGTGCGACCGCGGCCGCCGAGCCCGGGTCGAACAGGTCGGCGCGGACCAGCTCGAGCCCGTCGCGCGGCGGGACCCGCTCGAGCTCGGCCTCCGCGACCCACGGCACCACGACGCGCCAGCCCTCCTCGAGGAACCGCGCCGTCACGGCGGCGCCGAGCCCGCCGGTGCCTCCGGTGATGATCGCCGTGCGCGTGTCAGAGGGCCCGGTCATGCCGCGACCGCGAGCATATGCGCATCACCGCCCTCCCGTCCGGGCCTCCTGGCACTCTCGAGCCCGTGCTCGTCCGCGACCTCATCGACGGCCACCAGCTCGACCAGGTGCTCCTGGTCAAGTCCGCCGAGGCGCGCACGAAGAAGGACGGCGGCCGCTACCTGCGCCTCCAGCTCGGCGACCGCACCGGCGCGTTCGTCGTGAACGTCTGGGACGAGGTCGACGCCCACCTCGAGCTCTGCGCGCCGGGCCGCCCGGTGCACGTGCGCGGGGTGTTCAGCGTCGACCCGAAGTGGGGCCCGCAGGCCCGCGCGCGGCTCAGCGAGCCGGCGCCGGGATCGTTCGACGAGTCGGCGCTGCGCGACGGCCCGCCGCAGGCGGCCGAGCGCATGGAGGCCGACCTGCGCGAGCTCACGGGGACGATCCAGAACCCGCACCTGCGCGCCCTGCTCGACGCGCTGCTCGGCGAGGGCACGCCGACCTGGGAGGCCTTCCGCCGCGCGCCCGCCGCCAAGCACTACCACCAGGCCTACGAGCACGGCCTGCTCGAGCACGCGCTCTCGGTCGCCCAGGCGGTCAGCGCGATCAGCGCCACGTTCCCCGGGATCGACCGCGACGTCGCGGTGACCGGCGCCCTGCTGCACGACATCGGCAAGCTCGACGCCTACGCCGAGACCGGCGGCGCGATCGACCTCACCGACGCCGGCCGGCTGCAGGGCGAGATCCCGCTGGGCTACTACCGCGTGCGCCGCACGATCGAGGAGCTGCCCGGGTTCCCGGCGGACCTCGCCCAGGCGGTCGGCCACATCATCCTCAGCCACCACGGCTCGCTCGAGCACGGCAGCCCGGTCGTCCCCGCGACGCGCGAGGCGACGCTCGTCCACATGATCGACAACCTCGGCGGGCGCCTGGGCAGCTTCGACCGGCTCGAGAAGGAGCTGGCGCCGGGCGCCGCCTGGTCGGGCTTCGACCGCGCGATCGGCGGCGGCGCCTACTTCGGCACGCCGGCCGAGGACGCCGGCCGCGCCGCGGCCTGAGCCGC
>JALOLQ010000255.1 GCA_025455895.1 Solirubrobacteraceae bacterium | reverse complement strand
CGTCCGAGCTGGAGGCGGCGCTCGCCGAAGCGCCGCACGTGCGGGTGGCGCTCGGCTCCACCGGGGCCGGCGTCGAGGGCTTCCGCCGCGCGCACCTCGACGCGCTCGCCACCCGGCGGCTCATGCACCGCGCGCGGCCCGAGCCGCGGCTCGCCCGCTTCGCCGACGTGCGCGCCGTCGCGCTCGCCGCCGCCGACGAGGAGCGCGCGCTCGAGTTCACCGCACGCACGCTGGGCGATCTGGCGGGCGCCGACGAGGCGCTGCGCGAGACGCTGCGCGTCTACCTGCGCGAGGCGTGCAACGCGGCCGCCGCGGCGCGCGCGCTCTACGCGCACCGCAACACGGTGCTCGCGCGCCTGCAGCGCGCCGAGGCGCTGCTGCCCGAGCCGCTCGCCGGGCGCACGATCGAGGTCGGCCTGGCGCTCGACCTCGCCCGCTGGCTCGGCGCGCCCCGGGCGGACGCCGCCTAAGCGGGTCCGCCCGGCACGCCGGCCGTCGGGTCTAGCCGAGGATCTTGGCCTTCTGGGCCGCGAACTCCTCCTCGGTGAGGATGCCCTGGTCCTTCAGCTCGGCGAGCTCCTTGAGCTTGGCGATCGGGTCCTCAGCGGGCTCGGCCGCGGGCGGGGGCGCCGCGGCGGCCTGCTCCTGCGCGTCCTGCGCCTGCCACTTCTGCGCCTGGCGGCGGCTGACGTTGTTGGAGACGTGGGTGGCGGTGCCCGCGATCACGGCGGTCCGCGCAACACCTCGAAGTAGGGGCATGGGGTGGTCCTTTCCGGGTCAGGCCGCCGGGCCGGCGGCGTCGAGGGTGTCGATCGCGTCGAGCAGGTCCTGCGCGGCGACGCGCTCGTAGGCGAGCAGCCGGCCGCCGTTGCGGCGCACGGCGGTGGCGAACGGCGCCGCCCACGCGTTCTCGAAGACGATCAGCAGCGCGGCCTCGCCGGGCTCCATCGCCTCGACCGCGGTGCGCAGGTCCTCGTCGCCGATGAGGCCGGTCTGCGCGCCGTCGAACGCGATGAGGTCGGGGAGGCCGTCGCCGTCCACGTCGCCGACGTCGAAGCCCGAGAACGTCCCGTCCTCGTTCTTGCTCACGCCGCGCACGTCGAGCACGCGGATGATCCCGCGGTCGACGAGGTCGAGGAACAGCGGGATCGCCTCGCCGGTGCGCGGCGCGTCGGCCGGGTAGCCGATCACGACGATGTCGATCGGCCCGAGTTCGAGCTCGTCAGTCATGGACGCCTTTCTGGAGTTGACGGCGCCGACCCTACCGCGGCGCCCCGCCCCGCTCCAGCGCGCGGGCTCCGGCCGGGCGCACGCGCCGCCGTCCCCCTACGCTTGCCCCATGGCCGACCCCTCCGCCCGCCCCGTCCTGATCGCCTTCGACGGCTCGCCGGACGCGCTCGGCGCGATCCGCCGCGGCGCCGCGCTGCTCGCCGGGCGCCCCGCGCTCGTGCTGCACGTGTGGCGCACGCCGACCCCGAGCGCCGAGCTGCTGCGCGAGCACGCCCGCGCGGGCATGAGCTTCGACGACGTGCTCGCCGCGCTCCAGGAGCTCGGCGAGGCGCAGGCACGCGAGATCGCCGCCGCCGGGGTCGCCGCCGCCCGCGAGGCGGGCCTCGAGGCCGAACCCCTGATCGCCCGCAACGACGGCGCGCCGTGGTTCGAGATCGTGCGCCTCGCCGGCGAGCACGACGCGGCGGCGATCGTCGTCGGGGCGCGCGGCGTCACCCGCGGGCACGCGCCGCTGGGCGGCGTCTCCGACGCGGTCGTCCATCTCTCCAGCCGTCCCGTGCTCGTCGTCCACGGCGAGGGCGCCGGCGGCGACGGCCCGGTCGTGCTCGGCTACGACGGCTCCGCCGGCGCCCAGGCGGCGATCGCGCTGGGCGGGATGCTGCTCGGCGCGCGGCCCGCGGTCGTCGTCCACGCCGGCGAGGACGCCGAGGCGCTCGCCGAGGAGGGCGCGGGGCACGCCCGCGACGCGGGCTTCGACGCCGCGCCCCACCCCGCCCCGGCCGGATCGCCGCTGCGGGCCCCGGCGCGCGACGCCTGGCGGGCGATCACCGAGGTCGCCGACGAGCTCGACGCCGCGGCGATCGTCGTCGGCGCGCGCGGGCAGTCGGCCGTGCGCCGGCTCGTGCTCGGCAGCGCGAGCATGGGCGTCCTGCACCACGCCGGCCGGCCGGTACTCGTCTGCCCCGACGCGTGAGGCCCGCGCTCAGCCCCGCAGCAGCGTGAACGTGCGGCGCTCGAGCGGCGCCGCCGCGAGCGCCGCGTGCAGGGCCTGCGCGTCCGTGAAGCGCTCGGTCAGCGTGCGCGCGCCAAGCTGCGCCTGCACCTGCGCGGCGCCGAACGGCCAGGGATCCAGATGGGCCGCGCCGTCGCCGGCCGGCCGGTAGCGGATCGCCACGCCGTCCACCACCGGCAGCTCGCGCTCGGGCCAGCCGTGGCAGAGGCTCAGCGAGAGCGCGTCGAGCGCGAACAGCAGCTCGGCCTGGCGCTCGGCGTGGGCGCGCGTCGTGCCGACCTGCGCGATCAGCGCGTCCTGGAGCGTGCGCTGCTCCTCGAGGTAGCCGCGCACGATCCCCGCGTCCTCGGCGGGCAGGTGGTCGAGACTCACGTAGCGCGTGTGGATGTTCGTGCCGTGCAGCGAGACGAGCAGCGCCGCCCACGGGCTCTGCGCGAGCACGCGCCCGGGCGCGTCGTGCCAGATCAGGTGCCGCTCGCGCACGGGCGCCTCGATGAAGCTCGCCGCCCGGCCCGCCGGCTCGTGCAGCGGTGGGCGCAGGTCGTAGTCCGTCCAGGCGACGTCGTGCTGCTCGACGCCGAGCACGACCTCCGGGCCCGGCTCGGGCGGCGCGATCTCGCCGGTCCCCCACGCCGCGGCGAGCTGCCCGGCCAGCCAGGCGTGGGCGGGCTGGGTGATCGCCGTCCAGCGCTCGCCGTCGTCGACGATCAGCACCGCTTCACTCCGCGCGCATCGCGGCGAGCGTCTGCGCCACCGCCGCCTCGTGCGGCGTCGTCTCGACCGGCCCGAACGTCGTCTCGAAGCGGGTCGCGTCGCTCACGAACGGCGCGGTCCACTGGTAGGTCAGCTCGACCATCTCGCGCGCGTCCTTCGAGAACAGCCCGCCCACGCGCAGCGTCCCCTTCCCCATCGCGCTGACCTTCACCGGCCGCTCGAGCTCGGCGTTGACGAGCGCGGTGAAGTCGCGGCCGGTGATCGCGGGCGCGGCGGGCACGTGCCAGACCTCGCCGTCGGCGCGCTCGTCGGTGGCGAGCACCGCGAGGCCGCGCGCCGCGTCGGGCAGGAAGTGCAGCGTGTGCGGCTGGTCGAGGTCGCCGGGCCAGCGCATCGCCTTCCCGGCCAGCGCCGGCCCGAGCAGCAGCGCCGGGATCACCGAGCCCGGGCCGCCCGGCCCGTAGTAGTCGCTCAGCCGCCCGATCGCCACGCGCACGCGCCCGGCGGCGTGCGCGGCCATCAGGTCCTCCTCCATCTCGATCCGCACGCGGCCCTTGCGCGTCGTGGCCGCGCGCGGCGTGGCCTCGGTCAGCGGGCCGGCCTGCGGGCCGTAGCAGTAGAGGTTGTCGACGAAGAC
>JALOLQ010000254.1 GCA_025455895.1 Solirubrobacteraceae bacterium | reverse complement strand
CCGTGGAGGATTCACCCTGGGCCGGAAACGGCCTACCGAACCCCCACGCGCGTTCCCTGGCGACGGTCTCGGGGTTCGGTGGCCCTGCGGGGCCGACGGAACCCCCGAACCGCTACCCGCCGACGCCCACGGACGACCGCCACACGCTCAGGGTGCCGGCGTCATTGGCCCCCTGGCAGGACACGTCATGGCTTGTCCATGACGTGATGAAGCGGGCGTCGCACGTGACTCCCCGCCCCCCAAGGCGGGGAGGCACTGCGGCGCGCAAGCGGTCTCCGCGAGCCCTACACCGCCCCCGCCCGAGCCGCAGCCCGTCGCCCTCAGCCCACCACCAGCCCCCGGCCGAACGCCCGCTCGAACAGCTCGTTCTCGCGGGAGGCCGCCCAGCGCGGCACGCGGATGTCGCCGTCGGCCACGAGCCGCAGCTCGACGTGCGTGTCGCCGACGCCCGCGTGCGCCTCGCGGACGATCTGGTCGCGGCTGCGCTCGAGGTCCTCGGCGAGCCGTAGGAGCACGGCGCCGCGGTCGAGCAGCGCGGCGTCGCCCTTGCGCATGAGCGGCGCGAACGGGCCGAGGTCGGGCAGGCCCTTGCGGTGGTAGCGGACCATCTGGGCGATCAGGGCCGCCTCGCGCGGGGTGAAGCCCGGCAGCCCGGCGTTGAGGATCAGGTAGCGCGAGTGCTTGTGGTGGTCGTCGTAGTCGACGGCGACGCCGATGTCGTGCAGCAGGCAGGCCGCCCACAGGAGCTCGCGCTCGGCCGCGTCGCCCCGGTGCAGGCCGGCCGCCGCGAGCTCGTCGAACAGCCCGAGCGCGAGGTCGGCGACGTGCAGCGTGTGGCGCGGGAGCGGGTCGTACTGGGCGGCGAGGTTCAGGACGCTCGCGCGGCGCACGTCGTCGAACAGCGGCCGCTCGAGGTCGGCGAGCAGCCGCTGGAAGAACACCCCCTCGCGCAGCCCGGCCTCGGTCGTCTCGATCCCGTCGGCGCCCGCCGCCTCGAGGACCGTGGCGACGACCACCGCGCCCGCGAGCACGATGTCCCCGCGCGCGGGCTTGATCCCGGGGACGCGGCGCCGCTCGGCCACGGTCAGGCCGGCCAGCTCCGCGATCAGGTCCTCGAGTGCGGCGCGCTCGATCACGAAGCCCTGCACCCCGAACTCCGGCATCTCGAGCCGCCGCTGCAGCGCCGCGGCGAGGTTGCGCACCGTGCCGCCGATCCCGACGAGGCGCCCGGTCCCGCCGAGCCAGGCGGCGCGCTCGAGCTTGCGCCGCACGTGCTCGCGCAGCCGCGCGAGGTCCTTGCGCGTCGCCGGCCCGTCGCCGGGGAGGAAGCGCTCGGTCATCCGCACCGCGCCGAGCCGCCACGAGTCGAGCTCGGCGGCGTCGCGCCCGCGCACCCGGACGAGCTGCATCGAGCCACCGCCGAGGTCGAGCACGGCGCCGTCGGCGAGCGCGGTCGAGTTCACCGCCGCGAGGTATCCGGCGCGCGCCTCGTCCTCGCGCGAGAGGACGCGGATCTCCAGCCCGGAGGCCGCGCGGGCGCGGGCGAGGAACGCGTCGCGGTTCGTGGCCTCGCGGATCGCGCTGGTGGCGACGACGTCGACGTCGCCCGGGCGCAGCCCCGCCGCCGCGGCGAAGTGGGCGAACACGTCGATCGCCGCGATCGCGCGCTCGATCCCGTCCTCGCCGAGCGCGCCGCTCGCCGCCATCCCGGCGCCGACCCGCACCGGCTCGTAGATCTCGTCGGTGCGCTTCCACCAGCCGCCGAGCGCGGGCGATCCGGGGTCCGGCTGGGTGGTGAAGACCACCAGCCGGAACGAGTTGGACCCGAGGTCCGCGACCGCGCTGCGCGCGGGCGGGGGGCTAGGCGCCACGCTCGATGAGCTCGATCCGGTAGCCGTCCGGGTCGCGCACGAAGCACAGCCGCGAGCCGCCCTCGCGGATCGAGTACGGCGGCTTCTCGGGCTCGATGCCCTGCTCGGCGAGCCGCGCGAGCGTCGCGTCGAGGTCCTCGGCGGTGATCGCGATGTGGTTGTAGCCCGTCCCGAGCTCGTAGGCGTCGACGCCGAAGTTGTAGGTCAGCTCGAGGCGCGGGCCGTCGCCGGGCAGGCCCATGAAGACGTTGATCGCCTCGTCGCGGATCGGCATCCGCCCGATCTCCTCGAACCCCAGCGCCTCGTAGAAGGCCACCGAGCGGTCGATGTCGCCGATCCGGTAGCAGGTGTGGATGAGCTCGGCCATGCCCGGCAGCCTACCCGCGCGCGGCGGCCCCGCCCGTGTCGTAGCCTGACGGCATGATCGTCGAGCGCGCCCTGCTGCCGGACTTCCTCACCAACACGTACCTCGTCGGCGAGCCCGGCGGGGCCGGGTTCTTCGTCGACGCCGGCGGGCCGGTGGCCCCGCTGATCGAGGCGGCCGAGCGCGAGGGCATCACGCCGACCCACGTCCTGCTCACCCACCACCACTACGACCACGTCGCCGCGCTCGGGGAGCTGCTCGAGCGCTGGCCGGGGCTCGAGGTGCTGATCCACCCGGCCGAGCGCGAGCTCGTGCCGCAGGCGACCGGGGACCTCGTGCCCGGCGAGCCGGTGCGGATCGGCGGCCTCGAGGTGGGCGTGCTGCACACCCCGGGCCACACCGCGGGCATGGTCGCGCTCGTCGTCGGGGACCAGGTGTTCACCGGCGACACGCTGTTCAAGGGCTCGGTCGGCGGCGTGCGCGCCCCGGGCAGCACGAGCTACGCCGACCTGCACGCGTCGATCATGGACACGCTGATGGCGCTGCCGCCGACGACCGTCGTGCGCCCGGGGCACACCGACCCGACGACGATCGGCGACGAGTGGGAGGGCAACGCGTTCGTGCGCGTCTGGCGCGGGCTCGACCCCGAGGGCGAGGAGCCCTGCACCGCACTCGGCGAGCCGGCCACGCTCGTGCTGTTCGGCGACGACTACGACGGCGGCCACAAGGCGTGGGTGCGCTGGCCCGACGGGCGCGACGACATCGTGCCGGGCTCGCAGGTCCAGCGCGGCGGCTGAGGGGCGATGGCCCGCGACGACGAGGACGACGAGCGCTCGGACGAGGACGTCCCGTCCTCACGGCTGTGGCGCACGGCGGCGCTCGGGCGCCTGGCCGCGACGGAGGCGGCGAAGTACGCGGGGACCTACGCGGCGAACCTCGGCCGCACGCCCGACGAGGCCGCCGACGCGCTCGGGCGCCGGCAGGTGGACGCCGCGCGCCAGATCGTGAAGGTCCTCGGCTCGATGAAGGGCGTCGCGATGAAGGCCGGGCAGGCGCTGTCGGTCGTCGACCTCGACGCCGTCCCGCCCGCCTACCGCGACGAGGTGCGCGACACGCTCGCCGAGCTGCGCAACGCCGCGCCGACGGTCTCGTTCGGCGAGATGCGCAAGGTCATCGAGCGCGAGCTGGGTGAGCCGCTCGCGGCGACGTTCGCCGAGTTCGACGAGGAGCCGGTCGCCGCCGCCTCGATCGGGCAGGTCTACCGCGCGCGGCTGCACGACGGCCGCGAGGTGGCCGTCAAGGCGCAGTACCCCGGGATCGACGCGGCGGTCCGCGCCGACCTCCAGAACCTCGTCCCG
>JALOLQ010000253.1 GCA_025455895.1 Solirubrobacteraceae bacterium | reverse complement strand
GTGGCTCGAGGCCTGCCGGCGCTCGCCGGTCTACAAGATGTTCATCGACTGGAAGATCGCGCTGCCGCTGCACCCCGAGTTCCGCACGATGCCGTCGCTGTTCTACGTGCCGCCGGAGAGCCCGATGATCACCGCGCTCGACAAGAACGGCTGCTGGGAGTCCGGCGACGGCTGGCTGCCGGAGATCGACAACTTCCGGATCCCGCTGGCCTACCTGTCCTCGATGTTCTCCGCGGGGAACACCGAGGAGGTCAAGCGCACGCTCGTGCGCCAGCTCGCCCTGCGCTCCTACCGCCGCGGCCTCGAGGTCGAGGGCGCGGGGGACACGGGGATCCTGGAGCGGGTCGGGCTGACCGAGGCGGACGCGACCGCGATGCACCGGATGCTCTCGCTGGCGTTCCTGCACGAGCGCTTCGTGATCCCCACCACGCGCCGTGAGGACTCGAGCAGCGACCCGTACATCGAGCGCGGCTTCGCCGGCTTCGACGAGATGTCCCCGCGGGCGGACATGAAGCGCCGCCAGCGCTTCCACGCCGCGCCGCACGCCGACGGGCCGAGCCGATGAGGAGCGAGCAGATGACCGCGGCGCACGACCTCTCGCGCGTCTACGGCGCGATCGCCGAGTGGATCCTCTACCCGGAGGAGATCGACGCCGAGACGCTCACGCCGCAGGCCACCGAGGCGACGCTGCGCTCGGCGGCCGCCGTCTCGCCGGCGGTCGAGGAGCGGCTGCGCCGGTTCCTCGACGAGCGCGGCGAGGTGGACGCGGAGGACTACGTGAACCTCTTCGAGCTGAGCCCGAAGTGCCCGCTGTACCTGGGCACCCACCAGTTCGAGGAGCCCAAGACGTGCAGCTCGGCGGGGCTCTCGGACCGCAACACCTACATGCTCGAGATCGCCAACATCTACCGCCACTTCGGCGTCGAGCTCAGCGGCGAGCTGCCGGACTTCCTGCCGGCGATGATCGAGTTCGTCGCGCTCAGCGCCGGCCGCCCCGAGCACGACGAGGAGGTCCGGCTGCGGCTGATCGACAAGCTGATGCTCGAGGGCGTGCGGCTCGTCGTCGAGCGCCTCGACGAGACCGGCGCGCCCCAGCGCCACCTCGTGCACGCGCTCCAGGACTGCCTGGTGGCCGAAGTCGCCGCGCGCGGCGAGGTCGACCTCGTGGGGGCCGCCGCGGGCGAGCCGCTCACCGTGATCCAGATCGAGGAGGTGCCCGCGCATGGATAGGTTCTTCTTCACCGTCTGGCCGTACGTCGCGCTCACGCTGTTCATCGTGGTCCCGATCGTGCGCCACCGCTTCGGCGGCTTCCGCTGGAGCACCCGCGCGAGCGGGTTCTTCGAGCGGCCGGCGATGGGGCTGGCCGCGATGTCGATCCACTGGGGGATCCTGATCCTCGTGGTCGGGCACACGCTCGGCCTGATCGGCGGGCTGGCCACGAAGGCCTCCTGGGTGGACGCGTTCCACTGGATCGGCGTGGCCGGCGGCGTGCTCGCGTTCTACGGCTTCACGCTCGCGCTCGTGCGGCGGATCGTCGTGCGCGAGGTGCGCGCGATCAGCCAGGTCGACGACTACGTCGTGCTCGTGATGCTCATGGCGATCTCGTTCACCGGGCTCTACCCGGTGCTCGCGGACAAGTCGTTCGGGCTCTCGTTCACCGTCGGCCCGTGGGTCGGGGACATCTTCACGCTGCGCCCGGAGGTCGGCGCGATGGCCGGCCTGGCGACGATCAGCAAGATCCACATCGTCCTGGCGTTCGCCTTCTTCGCCTACTTCCCGTTCACGAAGATGGTCCACATGTGGACCGTGCCGCTCGGCTACGTGCTGCGGCCCTACCAGACCATCCGCACCTACCGGCGGGTGATGACGTGAGCCGGATGATGGGAGTCGCCGGCGGCGTGGCCGTCGCCGTGGCGCTGCTCTTCGGCGGCCTCTACCTGTGGCCCGACGAGGAGGCCGCGCCGGTCGCCTCGGGCGGCAAGGCGGTCGCGTTCGACCAGGCGCTGGCCGACCAGGGCAAGAGCGTGGCGACCTCGAACGGCTGCCTGAGCTGCCACACCGTGGACGGCTCGAAGAGCGTCGGCCCGAGCTGGCAGGGGACGTGGGGCACGCCGGTCGATCTCGGCGGCGAGCAGGCCACTGTCGACGAGGCGTTCGTCACGGCGGCGATCCTCGACCCCAACGCGCAGGTGCGCAGCGGCTTCGGGCCGTCGATGCCCTCCTACGAGGGCAAGCTCTCCGACGAGGACGTCAAGGCCGTCGTCGAGTACATGAAGAGCCTCAGCGGTGGGGGCTGAGCCGGGCGCGGGCGCGAGGCGCTCAGCCGAGCATCCGGCGCTCGTAGTCCAGGCGGGCGGCGGCGTCCGTCTCGCGCGCCTGGTCGGGCACGAGGCGGCGGTAGAGCACGTCGCGCCCGCGCTGGGGAAGCAGCGCGAGCAGCCGCACGAGCGGCCCCACGCGCGCCGGGACGAACACCGCGAAGCGCGGGCGCTCGATCGCGCCGGCGATCGCCTCGGCGACGGCGGCGGGCTCGAGCGCGGGCATCCCGCCGGAGCTCGTGCCGGCGGCCAGCTCGGTGCGCACGACGATCGGCATCACGACGCTGAGCTGCACGGGCGTCCCGCGGAGCTCCTGGCGCACGCCGGTGAGGTAGCCGAGCACCGCGTGCTTCGTCGCCGCGTAGGTCGCCTCGCCGGCCGGCGCGATGTGGGAGGCCACCGAGGCGACCGTGATGATCTGCCCGCGCCCGCGCGCGAGCATCCGCGGTGCCGCGGCGCGCACGCCGCGCGCGACGCCGTGCACGTTCACGTCGAACATCCGCTCGGCGGCGGCCTCGGGCTCGTCGGCGAACGGGCCGACCCACATCACCCCGGCGTTGTTCACGAGGACGTCGACCGGCCCGAGGGCGGCCTCCGCGGCGTCGAGGAATGCGACGACCGAGGCGCTCTCGCGCACGTCCAGCGGCAGCCCGAGCGCGCCGCGGCCGATCCGTGCGGCGGTCTGCGCGGCGCGTGCGGCGTCGAGGTCGCCGAGCGCCACCCGCGCGCCGCGCTCGGCGAGCAGCGCCGCGGTGGCCGCGCCGATGCCCTGCGCGGCGCCGGTGATGGCGACGACCCGTCCGGCGATCCGCGAGCTCATCGCGCGGCAGCCTAGTGCCCCGCGCAGGAGCGCCCGTGTGCCAGGATTCCGGCGTATGAGGGCGCGGAGGATGGTCCGGCAGGCGGTGGTGCTCGCGCTCGGGCTCGCGGGCCTCGCGGCGCTCGCCCCGTCCGCCGCGAGCGCCCAGTGCGCCCGCCCCGCGCCGGCGTTCGAGCTCGCCACGATCTCGACGGATCCCGCGCGGGTCGTGGCCGGGGAGGGCGCCCAGGTGTTCGTCAGCGCGGGCGGCCAGTGGGCGGCGTTCGCCCGCGCGGTCCGCGTGACCGCGGTGAACACGGCGACCGGGGAGCGCACCGACCTCGGCGCGGCGCCCACCGAGCCACCGATCGCGGTGCGCTTCACCCCGTCCGCGCCGGGCGTCTTCACCTTCGAGGCGAGCTGGGAGGAGGGGACCTGCCTCTCGGACGACGGGCGGGAGATCGCCGCCTGGCGGGC
>JALOLQ010000020.1 GCA_025455895.1 Solirubrobacteraceae bacterium | reverse complement strand
CCACGCGAACGTCGTCGCCGACGACGGCGAGCGGTAGAGCGACGCGCTCGGCGTTCCGATGCTCCACTGCGCGCTGCAGGTCAGGGTCGCGCCGACCTGGGCCGCGGACGGGGTGACCGCCGCCGTTCCGGCCGGCGTCTTGAGCAGGGCCGGGTACGACGTGTAGGCGGGCGTCGCGGGGCTGACGTCGAGCTCGGTGGCGCCCGGCGTCCCCAGGGTGTGGACGAGGATCTTCGGTGGGGCGGCCAGGTAGACCTTGCCCGTGTCGGTGTCGAGCGCCACGCCCTCCACCCCCGAGCCGGACCCCACGATCTCGTCGAGGATCGCCGTGCAGCCGCTGCCGTCGAGCGCGGCGACCACGGCGCGCGCCCGGGCCGGCGTCCCCGACCGGAGACCACCGACGATCAGGCGCCCCCGGGCCGGGTCGACCGCGACGGTGTACACGGCGGTGAACGGCTGCGCCGTGCAGTCGCCGCTGAGCGTGATCGTGCCCGGGTTGGCGCCCGTGGCGAGATCGGCGAACCCGACGTTCAGGCTGGCGCCGGCGTAGTTGACCCAGTAGATCCGGTTGCCCAGCGGGTCCACGACGGGCGAGACGGGATCGTCGAGCTGCGGAACGCCGCCGAGGAACACCCCGCCGCCGGTGCCGTCGGTCTTCACGCTCGAGAGCTTGTCGTTGGAGGCGCCGGAGTCGCTGGCCCAGAAGAGCCGGCCGGAGAGCGGGTCGAACGACATCCCCCAGCTCGCGTCGACGACATCCGCATCCGCGTACACCGGCGCGAGCCCGCTGCCGTCGAGGTTCAGCGAGCTGACCCGGTCCGCGTCGTACTCGCCGACGTACAGCTTGCCGGCCGCGGCGTCGACGGCGATGCCGTACGGGCCGCCCAGCCCGGCGAACGTCGCGCCGTTCCCGCCCGCGAGATCCGCGCGACCGACCGTGCCGTTGGTGTAGTCCGTCCAGAAGATCTGGTCGGCGGCGGGGGCGGCGGCGGGGAGCGCCAGGCACAGCGCTCCCGTGAGGACGAGGAGGGCGGTGCGGAGCGAGGAGCGCATGGCGATGAGGCTACCCGCCGCCCCAGCGGCCGACGTCGCTCAGGCGGGCTCGCCGGCCTGCAGCGCCGGCGCTCCGGCGTCCTCGGGGATCACGAGCACGATGTGCCGCCGGGAGACGGCGACGACGTCGTGGTGGGTTCCCCGGCCCTCCTCGCCGATCAGCTCGACGACGCAGTCGGTGATCGGCAGGAAGTCGCGCTCGGCCGCGTTGAGGACGTCGGTCACGCGGCTGCGGTAGCCGTCCTTGGCGAGCGTCACCTGCCCCGAGATGCGGTGGCGCGCGGTCTCGACGTACACGCGTTCCGTGCGGTGCTCCATGGCCGGGGAGCCTATGCCCCGGGCCCGAGGGACTGGACGAGCTGCCGATCGTGCGGGTAGGTGAGCAGCGCCCCGGCCCGCTCGGCCGGCTCCCAGCGCAGCTCGTCGACCTCGTCGTTCGGCGTGAACGTGCCGCCGAGCACCGTCATCCGCCAGTAGCGCACGAGCTTCGCGCGGCCCTTGTGGTCGCGGTAGCGCACCGGCTCGAGCTCGGCGCCGAGCGCGCAGCGCAGGCCGGTCTCCTCCTGCACCTCGCGCAGCGCCGCCGCGTCGAACGACTCGCCCGGATCGAGCTTGCCCTTCGGGAGCGACCAGTCGTCGTAGCGCGGGCGGTGGACCACCGCGATCAGCCCGTCGCGCTCGACCACGCCGCCCGCGGCCTCGATCGTCCGCGCCACGCCGGTCACCCGATCTCCCTGAGCTCGCGCGGGCGCAGGAGCACGATCAGCTCGCCGCGGCCGCCGTCGAGCCGCACGCCCGCGACGCCGCCCTTCTTCATGTCCGCGCGCGCACCGGTGAGATCGTGGACGACCTGGCTGAAGTCCGGCTCGTGCCCGACGACCAGCACGCGTCCGTCGCCGTCGGCGTCCCCCGCGGCGAGGACCAGCGCCTCCGCGGCGTCGAAGCCGGAGGCCAGCGCCGCGTGCTCGACGGGCGTGATGCCGAACGCCTCGCACGCGTGCAGCGCGGTGTCGCGCGCGCGGACCTTCGGGCTCGTGTAGACGACCTCGGGCACGATGCCCAGCGCGGCGAGCGCGGCGCCGGCCGCCCGCGCCTGGTCCACGCCGCGCTCGGTGAGGCGGCGCTGGGCGTCCGCACGCGTTCCGTGCGGCTCCGCCTCACCGTGCCGCAGGAGCCACAGCTGCCGGGCCATGCACCGGAATCTACCCCGGATCGCCCCGACCGGATGACCGGGCGGTCAGCGGGCGTCGGTTATCGTCGCCCCTGTGGGAGGACGGCGCGCACCCGGCGAGCGGCTCTACCGCACGCTCGTGATCCTCGGAACGCCGCTGCGCTCCTGGTGCCGGCTCGAGGTGCGCGGGCTCGAGGCCCTGCGCGAGCCGGGCGGGATCCTGCTCGTCGCCAACCACGACTCGTGGCTCGACCCGCTGGCGCTCGGCGAGACGTGCATGCGCGTGCGCCGGCCGCTGCGGTTCCTGGCCAAGGCCGGCCTGTGGCGCAACCCGCTGATCGCCCGGCTGCTCGACGGCATCCGCCAGATCCCGATCCAGCGCGGCGCCGGCGACCTCGCCGCGCTCGAGGTCGCCACGAGCGCGCTCGCCGACGGGGAGACGGTCTGCATCTTCCCCGAGGGCACGATCTCGCGCGGCGAGCGGCTGCGCGCCCGCCGCGGCGTCGCGCGGCTCGCGGAGGCGGCGCCGGAGGCGCGGATCGTGCTCGCGGCCGTCACCGGCGGGACGGACCTGGCGCGCTTCCCGCGCCGGCCGCACGTCACGGTCGAGCTGTTCGCCGCGCGCAGCGGACCGCCGCGACCGGGCGAGGACCATCAGGCGCTCGCCGACCGGCTGCTCGACGAGATCCGCGAGCGGGTCGCTCCGGTGCCCGCCGGCCGGCGCGCGGCGCGGCCCGCCGTGACCCGCGTCGCCGCGGGCTGAGCGGTAGCGTTCGCCGCGCCGTGAGCTTCCACGAGATCGCCGACGACGACGTCGTTCGCAGCCACGAGGAGGGCGCCGCCCAGGAGCGGCCGCCGCTGCTGGTGCTCGACCCGCTGCTCGCGTTCCTCGACGCGCTCGGCCTCGGGGCCGGCGAGCCCGAGATCCGCCCGATCGGCGAGGGCCACTCGAACGTCACCTATCTCGTCACCCGCGGCCCGGCGACGTTCGTCCTGCGCCGCCCGCCGCGGCCGCCGATCCCGCCCAGCGCGCACGACGTGCTGCGCGAGGCCCGCGTCCTGCGCGCCCTCCACGGCCGCGCGCGGGTGCCGAAGGTGCTCGGCGTGTGCGACGACGAGAGCGTGATCGGCGCGCCGTTCTACGTCATGGAGGCGGTCGAGGGCCACGTGGTCACGCAGGAGGTCCCGGCGCCGCTCGACTCGCTCGAGGACCGCCGCCGCATGGGCGAGGAGCTGGTCGACGCGCTCGTCGAGATGCACGCGGTCGACTGGCAGGCGGCCGGCCTCGACGGGTTCGGCAAGCCGACCGGCTACCTCGAGCGCCAGCTGCGCCGCTTCCTCGGCCTGTGGGAGATCAACAAGACGCGCGAGATCCCGGCGGTCGAGACGGTGGCCGGCTGGCTGCGCGCGAACATGCCCGAGTCGGGCCCGGCGACCGTCGTCCACGGCGACTACCGGCTCGGCAACGTCATGTTCGCCCCCGAGGCGCCCGCGCGCCTCGTGGCGATCTTCGACTGGGAGATGGCGACGATCGGCGACCCGAAGGCCGACCTCGGCTACCTCTGCACCCTGTGGATCGACCGCGACGACCCGCCGGCGGGCATGTTCGAGCTCAGCGGCGTGACGCGCGAGCCCGGCTTCCCCGCACGCGCGGAGCTGATCGCGCGCTACGAGGAGCGCTCGGGCCGCGCGATGACCGACATCCGCTGGTACCAGACGCTCGCGCTGTGGAAGGCGATCGTCTTCATGGAGGGCAACTACAAGCGCGCGGTCTCCGGCGCCACCGACGACCCGTTCCTCAAGCGGTTCGGCGACGGCGTGATCGAGCTGGCCGACCGCGCCGAGGAGCTCACCCGTGGCGGCTGAGCCCGCCGCCGTGCCGCGCGGCCTGCTGCTCGACTGGGGCGGCGTCTTCACGACCGACGTCTTCGCGTCCTTCGCGCACTTCTGCCGCAACGAGGGCCTCGACCAGACGCTCGTCGCCGACACCTTCCGGCACGACCCCGAGGGCCGCCGCGCGCTCTACGGCCTCGAGACCGGCGAGCTCACCGAGGTCGAGTTCGAGGAGCGGATCGCGACGCTGCTCGGCCTGCGCCCGGACCGCGCCCCGGGCCTGATCGACCGGATCTTCGGCGGGATGAAGGCCGAGATCGCGATGTTCGACGCGGTGCGCGCCGCCAAGCGCGCCGGGATCCGCACCGGGCTGCTCTCGAACTCCTGGGGCGTCGACCGCTACGACCGCAGCCACTTCCCCGAGCTGTTCGACGCGACGGTGATCTCCGGCGAGGAGGGCGTGCGCAAGCCCGACCGCGCGATCTACGAGCTGGCGCTCGAGCGCATGGCGCTCCCGGCCGGCGAGATCGTCTTCGTCGACGACCTGGCCGGCAACCTCAAGCCCGCCGCCGAGCTGGGGATGCAGACCATCCACCACACCTCGGGCGGCGAGACGGTCACCCGGCTCGAGAAGCTGTTCGGCCGCCCGCTGCGCTGATCCGCTCGCGCAGCTCGGCTCCGCGCCCGGCCGCCACCGCGCGCCCCGCGCGCCGCTCGCTCAGCTCGACGCCGTTCGCCCGCGCGAGCTCGAGCAGCTCCTGGCGCTCCTCGCTCTGGCGCGCGGCGCGCAGGAAGAGCCAGCAGAAGAGCCCGAGGGTGACGAACGAGCCCTCGACCATCATGATCCCGCCGGCCGCGACCTGGTCGGCCGCCGGCGAGATGTCCCACGCCGCCTCGCCCGGCGCGTAGACGTCGTAGATCGCGCCGCCGCCGAACACGAAGACGTTGCCCAGCACGCCCGCGGTGAGCCGCACGAGCACGATGTAGCCGAGCATCGCCGCGTTGCCGAACCACGCGGGCTTCGGCAGCGGACCGAGCAGCGCCATCCACATGTTCATGCCCAGCCCGAGGAACAGGAGGTGCTGGAGCGCGTGCACCGTCTCGTCGCGCACCGCCGCCTCGTGCAGCGCGGGCACGTGCCACGCGTAGAGGTTCCCGGCCCACAGCAGGTAGGCGACGACCGGATGCGCCAGCACCCGCAGCGCGCCCATCCCGGGCAGCCGCAGGACCGGCGCGAGCAGCGGCCCGGTGAGCCCGAGCACGAGCAGCAGCGCGCCGAGGTCCCCGATCAGCAGGTGCTCGGCCATGTGCGCCCAGAAGAGCTCGTCGGCGAGCGCCGCGAGCGGCGAGACGAGCGCGACGACGAGCAGCGCCATGCCGCCCGCGAAGCAGGCGATCCGCCAGCCGGGCACCGCCCGGGGCGTGCCGCGCAGCCGCCCGACGCCGCGTGCGTAGAGCCAGCCGTAGGCCGCCAGCCCGAGCAGGATCGGCAGCGCCTCGAGCGGCGCGGGCCAGGTCAGGGTGCCGGCGGCGGCCACGTGCGGGAGCCTACGCGGCGGCGCTCAGCCGCCCGCCGCGATCAGCGCCACCCCGCCGAGCGCGAGCACCACGCCGGCCGCCTGCACGCGGCGCAGCCGCTCCTTGAGGACGACGCGCGCGAGCACGACGGTCGTCACCGGGAACAGCGACCCGACGACCGAGACGACGCTCAGCGAGCCCTGGGTGAGGGCGACGCCGTAGAGCGTCGTCGCGGTGATGTCGAGCGCGCCGGCGCCGGCGATCAGGCCGCGCACGCCGCCGCGGGGAAGCGTCAGCCGGCGCACGAGCACCACGCCGATCAGGACGATCACGGGCAGGCCGCGCGCGGCCACCAGGCCCCAGGGCACGCTCTCGTCGGCGACCCCGTCGAAGAGCACGTAGTAGCCGCCGAACCCGAGCGCCGCGAGCAGCGCGAAGGCGATCGCGCGCCCGCCGCGCTGCGTGTGGTGCGCCTGCTCCTCGTGCTCGGCCTCGAGCGAGACGAGCACGATGCCCGCCAGCGCGCACACCAGCCCGACGGCCAGCGCCCCGGAGAACGGGTCGCCCGTGGCCAGGCCGACGACGGCCGGCAGCGCCGCACCGCAGGCGCTGACCGGGGCCACGACGCCCATCTTCCCGAGCGTGAGGGCGTAGAAGAAGAGCCCGAGCCCGGTGACGCCGACGACGCCGGCGGCGGCGCCCTGGGCCAGCGTGGCCGCCGGCGGCGGCGACTCGCCGGTGGCGAGGATCACCAGGCCGATGAGCACGAGACCGACGCCCTCGACGCCGAGCAGGACGACGGGAACGGCCACGCGGCGGCTCGCGAGCCCGGCCAGGAAGTCGGTCGAGCCCCAGGAGACCGAGGCGAGCAGCGAGATCACCAGCGCGAGCACCGGGTGCAGCCTAGGCGGCGGCGGGCAGGCGATCGGCGATCACGCGGGCGAGCGCGAGCGACGCGGTCGCGGCCGGGGAGGGCGCGTTGCGCACGTGCACGACCGGGCCGTCGGCATCGAGCGCGAAGTCGTCGAGCAGGCGCCCGTCGCGCGCGACCGCCTGGGCGCGCACGCCGGCCGGGCCGGCGACGAGATCCGCGGGGCGCAGGTCGGGCACGAAGCGCGCGGCCTCGCGCGCGAGCGTCCCCGGGCGCAGCGCCCAGCCCGCCTCGCGCAGGCCGGTGCGCCACCAGCGCCGTGCGACGCGCCACGTGCCGGGCCAGCGCGCGGTGTCGGCCAGATCGCGCGGGACCAGGCGCGCGAGCCGGTAGGCGTCGCGGGCGGGCGCGAGCAGCGCGGTCGGCCCGACGTGCACCTCGTCGTGGACGTCGCGCGTGAGGTGGACGCCGAGGAACGGGAGGTCCGGGTCGGGCACCGGGTAGATCAGCGCCTTGACGAGGTGCGCGCGCTCGGGGCGCAGGGCACGGTAGGCGCCCCGGAACGGGACGATCGCCGGCTCGCGCCGGCCTCCGCCGGCGACGGCGAGGCGATCGGCCCACAGGCCCGCGCACGCGACGGCCGCGCCGGCGGTGAGCGCGCCGCCCTCGAGCGCCACCCGCACCCGCCCGCCCTCGCGCCTCAGCGCGTGCACGGCGGTCCCGGTGCGGATCTCGCCGCCGGCCGCGCGCACGTCGTCGGCAAGCGCCGCGGCGACCGCGCCGAAGTCCACCACCGCCGTGGCGGGCGAGTGCAGCGCCGCCAGCCCGCGCGCGTGCGGCTCGATCTCCCGGATCTCGGCCGCCGCGAGCCGCCGGACCCCCGGCACGCCGTTGGCGTGCGCGCGGCGCTCGAGCTCGTCGAGCCGCGGCAGGTCCGCGGGCCGCGCCGCGACGATGAGCTTGCCGCAGCGCCGCAGCGGCAGCCCGCGCTCCTCGGCGTAGGCGACGAGCTCGCGCGCACCCTCCACGGCGAGGCGCGCCTTCAGCGAGCCGGGCGCGTAGTAGATCCCCGCGTGGACGACGCCGCTGTTGTGCCCGGTCTGGTGCCGGCCGACCGCGGCCTCGCGCTCGAGCACCGCGAGCCGCAGTCCCGGCCGGCGCGCGAGCAGCTCGCGCGCCGTGGCCAGGCCGACGATGCCGGCTCCGACGACGACGACGTCGAGGTCGGAGCCGGGAATCGCAGGCCGCCCGTCTAGTCGCGCTTGCCGCGCCCGTGCATGAGCTTGATGCCCTGCCCGAGGCGCTTGGTCATGCCCGGCGTGTACGGGAACATGTGGAAGTCCCGCTTCGGGAAGCCGCGCGAGACGAGGATCGACTGCGACTCGCAGAACTTGCGGATCCCGCCGGCGCCGTGCCGCGTGCCCAGGCCGGACTCCTTCGCGCCGCCCATCGGCAGCTCGAGCGCGACGTAGTTCAGCATCGCGTCGTTCACGCACACCGCGCCGCTGTGGATGCGGCCCGCGACCGCCTCGCCCTTGGCGAGGTCCTTCGTGAACACCGAGGCCTGCAGGCCGTACGGCGAGTCGTTGGCCAGGCGGATCGCCTCCTCGGCGTCCTTGACCTTCATGATCGGCAGCGTCGGGCCGAACGTCTCCTCGGTCATCGCGGTCATCGTGTGGTCCACGCCGGTCATGACCGTCGGCTCGAAGAACAGACCCGGCCCGTCGGAGCGCTTGCCGCCGACCTCGACCTTCGCGCCCTTGGCGACCGCGTCCTGCACATGCGCCTCGACGAGGTCGAGCTGCGGCGGGAAGGTCATCGCGCCGACGTCCACCGAGCCGGGCCCCTCGGGGCGGCCCTGGCGCAGCATGCGGATCCGCTCGAGGACCTTGGCGACGAACTCGTCGTACACCGGCGCCTCGACGTACACGCGCTCGACGGAGATGCAGGTCTGACCCGAGTTCTGCATCGAGTAGAACGCCGCGCAGTTCGCCGCGCGGTCGAGATCGGCATCGCGCAGGACGATCATCGGATCCTTGCCGCCCAGCTCGAGCGCGCACGGGATCAGGCGCTCGGCGCAGGCCGTCGCGACCTTGCGGCCGGTGCGGGTCGAGCCGGTGAACATGATCATGTCCGCCTCGTCGATCAGCGCCCGGCCGGTGTCGCCGCGGCCGGTGGCGACCTGGAAGATGTCGGCCGGGAAGCCGCACTCGTCCAGGCCCTCCTTCAGCAGCAGCGACGTGAGCGGCGTGACCTCGCTGGGCTTGAGGATCACCGCGTTGCCGGCGGCGAGCGCGGGGATGCAGTCGCCGAACGAGTTGGTCAGCGGGTAGTTCCACGGGCCGATGACGCCGATGACGCCGAGCGGGCGCCAGCGGACCTTGAGCTTGCGCCCGGCGACCAGCAGGTTCGAGGACCGCACCTTCTCGTCGGCCAGGTACTTGCCGGCGTTCTTGGCCCAGAACCCGAAGGCCGCGGCGCCGTAGGAGATCTCCGCGAGCTGCGCGTCCTCGTAGGTCTTGCCGGTCTCCGAGACGATCGTCTGGGTGACGCGGTCGGCGTTGTCGAGCAGCCACTTCTGCGCGCGCAGCAGCAGCTTGCCGCGCTCGTCGAAGCCGAGCGCCGCCCAGCCCGGCTGGACGACGCGCGCGCGCTCGGCGAGCTCGCGCACCTCCTCGGCCGTGAGGTCGGGGACGGTGGCGATGACCTCCCCCGTCGCGGGGTTCTCGACGGGGATCCCGCCGCTGCCGTTGGTGGCGGCCTCGACGGCCGGCTCGTGCTCGACGCTCGTCATCTGTGCTCCTGGCGGACTGCGGTTGACGCGGTGTCGAGGGAGGCTACACGGCGGGCGGCGGGCTCGCTGGCGCGGGCCCTACTCCACCGTCAGCGTCACGATCCCCACCGGGTCCAGCGGCGCGTCGCGCGGGTCGGTGGCGACGCCCTGGATACGGTCGACGACGTCCTGGCCGGCGGTCACCTGGCCGAAGACGGTGTGCTTGCCGTCGAGCCAGGGGCACGCGTCGGCGGTGACGATGAAGAACTGCGAGCCGTTCGTGTTCGGGCCGGCGTTGGCCATCGCGAGCGCGCCGCGCACGACCTTGTGGTCGTTGAACTCGTCCTCGAACGTGTAGCCCGGTCCGCCGGTGCCGTTCCCGTCCGGGCAGCCGCCCTGGATCATGAAGTCCGGGATCACGCGGTGGAAGCCCAGCCCGTCGTAGAAGCCCTTGCCCGCGAGCGTGCGGAAGTTCTCGACCGTCTTCGGCGCGGCGTCGTCGAAGAGCTCGATCGTGATCTCGCCCTCGCTGGTGGTCATCGTGGCCACGGACATGGATGCTCCTTCGTCGGGGTGGCGGCCGGGCCGCGGCTCAGCCGTAGAGCTTGAACTCGTTGATGCGGACGGTCGGGCCGGAGGCGGGGGGCGTCGTGAACCACACGAGCACCCAGCGGTACTCCGCGCCGGCCTCGCCCTCGTCGAGCGGGAGGTTGATGCGCCCGTCGCCGGCCTTGTCGCCGGTGAGCGGCGGAACCGACGGGGCGGCGCCCTCGGCCGGGTCGCCGTCGACCGAGCCGGCCTCGCCGAGCGGCTTCCACTTGGCGCTGTCGGCCTCCTCGGGGGCGGCCTTGCCGGCGGCGCCGAAGACCTGCACGGTGAAGCCCGGGGTCTTCGTGAAGACGTCGATGCGCTTCAGCGCGGTCGGGTCGCCGAGGTCGATGAGGTACCCGACGTTCATGTCGGAGCCCTCGGGCACCGTCACGAACCACGAGGTGCCGAAGTTCCCGTCGAGCGCCTTCGCCGGGTCGCCGGACGCCGTCGCGCGCTTGGCCGGGTCGTACAGCGCCCCGGCGTCGGCGGGCAGGACCACGCGCGTGAACTCGGGCTTGGGCTTCGTCTCGGTCGTCGTCGTCGTGGTGGTGCTCGGCGTCGTGGTCACCGGGGTGACGGGGGTCACCGGCGTGACCGGCGCGGGCGTGATCGGGGTCACGTCGGCCGCGGGCGGCGGCAGCGGCGTGTCGTCCACCGTGGGCAGCGGCTCGACGTCCTCGGGCGTCGTCTCGGTCGTCGGCGCGGGCGTGGTCTGGGCGACGGTCTCGACCTTCGTCTGCTGCGGCGGCGGCTCCTGGTTCAGCGCGGCGTAGCTGGCGGCGACGGCGCCGCCGGTGAGCGCGAGCGTGAGCACCCCGGCGATCCCGAGCGCGCGCAGCCCGGGCAGGCGCCGCGGCGCCGTGGTCGCGGTGCCGCATTCCAGGCACCAGTCCTGGCCGTCACCGAGCGCGGTGCCGCAGGCGCGGCACGTCGGCCCCGTGTCGACGGGGTCGACCGGGACGTCGGCCGCGACCGGGTCGAGCAGCCCGTCGCCGGGCAGCGTCTCGGGGAGCGGGGCGTCGCCGTCCGGGGCGACCTGCGGCTCGGCGTCCTGCAGCGTCATCGTCCGCGACAGCCTTCCACACGCGCGGGCGGCACACAAAGGGGACCCGTCACGCGGCCACCGTCTCGAGGCGCAGCGTCGTGCCGCCGACCTGCTCGCCGGTCACCTGCTCGACGATCCGGCCGGCCTCCGCCTCGGGGACCGACAGGAACGAGAAGTGCTCGAGCACGCGCACGTCGCGGATCGCCTCGCCGTCGATCCCGGCCGCCGACGTCACGGCGTGGATCAGGTCGGCCGGCTCGATCCCGGCGCCGCGACCCGCGCCGACGATGAGCTTCGTCCACGTCTCGTCCCCGTCGCGGCGCACGTGCGGCTTCTCGTGCCGGCGCGGGCGCTCGACGACCTTCGGCGGCGTGGTCGTGGCCCCCGGGGACCACGGCGTGATCGAGGTGCCGATGTGCTTCTCGATCGCCTCGAGCTCGCGCTTCTGGCGGGGCTCGACGAAGGTCACGGCGCGGCCGGAGCGGCCGACGCGGCCGGTGCGGCCGATGCGGTGCACGTAGACGTCCGGGGAGGTCGGCACGTCGAAGTTCACGACGTGCGTGACCGTCGAGATGTCGAGCCCGCGCGCGGCCACGTCGGTGGCGACCAGCACGGGCAGCCGCCCGCTCTTGAACGCGAGCATCACGCCGTCGCGCTGGCCCTGCGACATGTCTCCGTGGAGCGCCTTCACGTTCAGTCCCTTGTCGCGCAACGTGCGGAAGAGCTGATCGGTGCGGACCTTCGTGCGCGCGAAGACGATCGCCTGCGTGGGGCGCTCGGCCTCGAGCACGCGGACGAGCGTCGGCGCCTTGTCCTTCGCGTCGACCTCGACCTGGAACTGCTCGACGGTGTCGACGGTGAGCGTCTTGGCCTCGACCTTCACGGTCACCGGGTCGTAGAGGTAGCGGTCGGCGAGCTTGCGGATCGGCGGCGGCATCGTCGCGCTGAAGAGCGCGGTCTGGCGGCCGCTCGGGGTGATCGCGAGGATCCGCTCGACGTCCTCGAGGAAGCCGAGGTCGAGCATCTCGTCGGCCTCGTCGAGCACGACGTAGCGGCAGTCGTGGAGGATCAGCGAGCCGCGCTGGATCAGGTCGAGCACGCGGCCGACGGTGCCGACGACGACGTGCCCCCCGGCGCGCAGCTGGGCCTGCTGGGTGCGGATCGGCGCGCCGCCGAAGACGGCGACGACGTCGACGCCCTTCGGCGTGCCGTAGGCGCGCAGCGCCTGGGTCACCTGGATGCACAGCTCGCGGGTCGGGGTGAGGACCAGCGCCTGGCAGTCGGAGACCTCCGGATCGACGTACTCGACCATCGGCAGCCCGAAGGCGGCGGTCTTCCCCGAGCCCGTCTGGGCCTGGCCGATGATGTCGGCCCCGTCGAGCAGC
>JALOLQ010000252.1 GCA_025455895.1 Solirubrobacteraceae bacterium | reverse complement strand
GACCACGAGCGGGACCGTGAGCGGCGCGGTGAGCCCGCTCTGCACGGTCAGCGAGGCGACGACGATCACGACGCAGAGCCCGAGCCCGAGCAGCAGGCCGAACCCGGGCCGGTGCCCCGCGGCCCACCCGGCGAGCAGCCCGCAGCCCCAGAACACGAGCAGCGCGACGACCGGGAAGACGAGCCAGGACAGCAGCAGGCTCACGCTCGTCCCCTCGCGGACGCGGCCGGCACGGCGCTCAGCGCGGGCGCCGCAGCCCGATGATGCTCAGCAGGAACGAGGAGAAGAAGACCTGGATGCCGCAGATCAGCAGCGTCGCGGCGAGGATCGCCCAGCGGCTCTGGTCGAGGCTGCCGAAGCCGTCGGAGATCCACTGGATCAGGATGACCGCGGCGATCACGAAGCCCACGAGCGCCGTGACGCCGCCGAGCATCAGCCCGTGCTCGAGCCGGAAGCGCGCGCGCATGCGGTCGAACCACGGGTCCTTCTCGCCCATGAAGTACATGCCGTAGGCGTGCGCCGTGAGGCCGAGCGAGACGACCTGCACCCCGATGATCACGAACAGCGCGCCGGCGATCTCGGCGTGGATGTCCCACGTGCGGCCGAAGATGCTGACCTGGAGCAGCGCGGTGAGCATCACGAGCGCCCCGAAGACGGCCATCACGAGGCCCGGGATCAGGAACAGGTGGTTCGGGCTGTGGACGAGCAGGAAGCGCAGGTGGCGCCAGCCGTCGCTCCACGTGGAGAGCTTCGACTCGCCGCCGCGCGGGTGGTACTCGATCGGGAACTGGCGGATGTCGAGCCCGCGCTTGGCGGCGCGGATCACCATCTCGCTGGCGAACTCCATGCCCGGCGTCTGGAGGTCGAGCACCGGCAGCTTCTCGCGGCGGATCGCGCGCATCCCGCAGTGCGCGTCGCGCACGCCCGTCCGGTAGAGCACGTTGAGGAAGCCGGAGAGCACCGGGTTGCCGACGTAGCGGTGCAGCCACGGCATCGCGCCCGGCTGGATGTTGTCCATCCGGTCGCCCATCACGAGGTCGGCGCCGTCCTCGAGCTCGCGCACGAAGTTCGGGATCTCGTTGAAGTCGTAGGTGAGATCGGCGTCGCCCATGACGATGTACGTGCCGCGGGCGGCGGCGAAGCCGGCGAGGTAGGCGCTGCCGTAGCCGCGGCGCGGCTCGCTCACCACGCGCGCCCCGGCGGCGCGCGCCAGCTCGGCGCTGCGGTCCTCGGAGGCGTTGTCGGCGACGACGACCTCGCCGGAGATCTGCGCGCGGTCCATCGCCTCGCGCGCGGCGCGCACGCAGGCCTCGATGTTCTCCTCCTCGTTGAGGCAGGGGATCACGACGCTGACGAGGAACTCGTCGGCGGGCGCGTCGGGGAGGACGGGGGGCGTCTGCTCGAGCGTGCTCATGGACGGGGCGGCGCGCGGGCGCCGCAGCCGCTGAAACGCGCGGCGGTGGCCGCGGTTGCGGCCGGGGCAACGGGCACGAGGATAGCCGCGACGCCCGCGGAACGGCGATCTGGTTGCCTTGCGAGGGTGCGGATCTGCCTGGCCTACGACTGCCTCTTCCCGTGGACCGTCGGCGGAGCCGAACGGTGGTACCGCAGCCTCGCCGAGCGCCTGGCCGCCGACGGGCACGAGGTCACCTACCTCACGCGGCTGCAATGGGACCCGCGCGACCCGCCGGTGATCCCCGGCGTCCGCGTGCTCGCCGTCTCGCGCGCGGACGAGCTCTACGGGCCGGACGGGAACCGCGCGATCGGCCCTCCGCTGCGCTTCGGGCGCGGCGTGCTGGGCCACCTGCTGCGCCACGGCCGCGACTACGACGTGGTGCACCTCGCCTCGTTCCCGTACTTCTCGGTGCTGGCCGCGGGCCTGGCCCGCCCGCTCGGGCGCTACCGGCTGGTGGTGGACTGGCACGAGGTCTGGAGCCGCGAGTACTGGCGCGGGTACCTCGGCGGCGTCGGCGGGCTGATCGGGTGGACGGTCCAGCGGCTGTGTGCGCGCGTGCCGCAGACCGCCTTCTGCTTCTCGCGCCTGCACGCCCGGCGCCTGCGCGCCGAGGGTCTGCGCGGCGAGGTCACCGTCCTCGAGGGCGAGTACGCCGGCGAGCTCACCCCGCCCCAGCCCCGTCCGGCGGACCCGCTCGTGCTCTTCGCCGGCCGCCACATCGCCGAGAAGCGCGTGCCGGCGGTGGTCGCCGCCATCGCCCGCGCCCGCGCCCGCGGGCTGGACGTCCACGGGCTGATCCTCGGCGACGGCCCCGAGCGCGCGCTCGTCGAGGCGGAGGTCGCCGCACACGGCCTGGAGGGGGTGGTGCGGGTGGCGGGCTTCGTGACCGCCGAGGAGGTCGAGGACGCCCAGCGCCGCGCGCTGTGCCTGCTGCACCCGTCCGCGCGCGAGGGCTACGGGCTCGTCGTGGTGGAGTCGGCCGCGCGCGGGACGCCGGTCGTCGTCGCCGCCGGCGAGGACAACGCGGCGACCGAGCTGGTGGAGCCGGGCGTGAACGGGCTGATCGCGCCGTCGGCCGATCCCGACGACCTCGCCGACGCCCTGGTGGCGATCGCCGACGCCGGCCTGCCGCTGCGCGAGCGCACCTGCGCGTGGTTCGCCGAGCACGCCGAGCGGCTGTCGCTCGGCGCGTCGCTCGAGGTCGTCAGCGCGAGCTACGGCGACAGCGTCCGCCGGTAGCTCGCGGCGGTGAGCTCGGCGGTGCGCTCCCAGGAGAAGCGCGCGGCCTGCTCGCGGCCGGCGGCGATGAGCGAGGCGCGGCGCTCCTCGTCGCGCAGCAGCAGCCGCAGCGCTCCGGCGAGCGCGGGGGCGTCGTCCGGGTCGACGAGCAGCGCGGCGTCCCCGGCGACCTCCGGGAGCGAGGCGCGGTCCGAGGTGATCACCGGCACGCCGCGCTGCATCGCCTCGAGCACCGGCAGGCCGAACCCCTCGTAGCGCGAGGGCAGCACGACGAGCTCCGCCAGGGCGTAGAGGCCCTCGAGGTCGTCGGCGGCCAGCCAGGCGGGAAACGCCACGTCCCCGTCAACGCCCAGCTCCCGGGCTCGGCTGCGCAGCTCGTCCTCGTACGGGGTCGGGTAGCCGGGCACGACGAGCAGCGGGCGCTCGCCCGGGGAGATCCGCGCGAGGGCCTCCAGCACGACCATGAGGTTCTTGTGCGGGCGCTTGGCGCCGGGGCTGAGCGCGACCCGGCGCGTGCCGAGCCCCAGGCGCTCGCGCAGCGCCGGCTCCGGCGTGGGCACGACGCCCTCCGGCGGCGTCGCGGCCAGCGGCACCACGTCGACCTTCCCGCGCGGGACGCCGAGCTCCGCGTGCAGGTCCTCGCGCGTCGAGGCGGCGTCCACGATCACGCGCCGCGAGCGCCGCGCGGCCGCGGGGACGAGCACGCGCATGCCGAGTGCGCGCAGGCCGAAATGCGCCTCGGGGACCTTGAGGTAGTTGAGGTCGTGGATCGTCGTGACGCGCGGCACCCGCCCCCAGAGCGGCGCCGTGCTGGCGAGCGAATGCACGAGGTCGGCGCCCGCGCGCGCGGCCATCCGCGGCACGTGCTGCTGCTCGCCGCGGACCCACTCGACGCGGCGCCG
>JALOLQ010000251.1 GCA_025455895.1 Solirubrobacteraceae bacterium | reverse complement strand
GTCGTGCTCGCGCGCGGCGGCGACGAGGCCGTCGAACTCCTCGAGCGTGCCGAGCTCGGGGTGGATCGCGGTGTGCCCGCCGCCGGCGCCGCCGATCGCCCACGGGCTGCCCGGGTCGCCGGGCAGCGCGACGAGCGCGTTGTTGCGGCCCTTGCGGTTCGTGACGCCGATCGGGTGGATCGGCGGGAGGTAGAGCACGTCGAAGCCCAGCTCGGCGAGCCGCGGGAGCTGCTCGGCCACCCCGCGCAGCCCGCCCCACGAGCGCGGGAACAGCTCGTACCAGGAGCCGAAGCGCGCGAGCAGCGGGTCGACCTGGATCTCGCGGTCCTCGCCGCGGGTCTCCTCGTGGCGCAGCGCGCAGCGGTCCAGGAGCTCGCGGGCGCCGGGCTCGAGCAGCGCCTGCGGCGGTCCGCCCGCCTCGAGCGCGTCCGCGAGCGCGGTCAGCGCCTTCGCGTCGGCGGCCTTCGCCGCGGCCGCCTCCTCGCGCAGCAGCAGGAGGCCCTCGGAGAGCTCGCCGGCGAGGTCGTCCTGGCCGGCGGCGAGCTTGCGCTCGAGCTCGCCGAGCCAGGTGGCCATGCGGTCCACCCAGGCGACGACGCGGAAGACGGTCGTGCCCGGCGTGTCGCCGACCGGGAACGCGCCCTCCCAGCGCACGCCCGCGTGGTGGGCGTCGATGGCGTGCATCGGCGCCTCGCGCGGGCGCCGCTGGTTCGGCGCGCGATACTCCACGACCGCCCGGAGCACCTCGTGACCGTCCCGGAACACCTCGGCCCCCGCGACCACCTCGTCGCCCACGCAGCGCTTGACCGGCACCCGGCCGTCGTCCACCGACGGGCCGGTGCGGTCGATGCGGATGCGCGAGGGGGGCGCGTCCAGCGTTCTGAGGGAGGCGGCCGTCACGCGTGGGGGCGGAGGCGGCCGTGAGGATGCTCGAGCGTTCCAGCGGCGTCCAGCTGCACGTGTCCTCGCTTCCGGGGGGTCGTCTCGGCCCCGAAGCCTATGCCTTCGTGGACTGGCTGCACCGCGCGGGTCAGTCGTGGTGGCAGCTGCTGCCGGTCGGCCCGCCCGGGCAGGGCCGCTCGCCCTACAAGTCGCCCTCGGCGTTCGCGGGCTGGCGGGGGATGCTGGCCGAGCCGGCGGCGCCGGTGTCGTCGGAGGAGATCGAGGCGTTCCGGGCCCGGCACGGGTACTGGGCCTCCGGGTGGGAGGCGTTCGCCGGGCGCCGTGCGCTCGCCGACCAGGTGCGCTTCGGGCGCGAGTGGGCGGCGCTGCGGGCGTACGCGGCCGACCGCGGGGTGCGGCTGATCGGCGACGTGGCGATCTACGTCGCGCGCGGCGGCGCCGACCATCTCGGGCATCCGTCCCTCTTTCGCGACGAGGTGCAGTCCGGCGTGCCGCCGGACGCCTTCAGCGCGACCGGCCAGCTCTGGGGCAACCCGCTCTACGACTGGCCCGCGCTCCAGCGCACCGGCTACCGCTGGTGGGTCGAGCGCTTCCGGCGGCTGTTCGAGCTCTTCGACCTCGCGCGCGTGGACCACTTCCGCGGCTTCGTCGCGGCGTGGGAGGTGCCGGCCGGTGCGCACGATGCCCGCGGCGGGCGCTGGCGGCGCGGGCCGGGACATGCCGTCTTCGACGCCGCCCGACGGGAGCTCGGGGACGTGCCGCTGATCGCCGAGGACCTCGGGGTGATCACCCCGCCGGTGGTGGCGCTGCGCGAGCGGCTCGGCCTCCCCGGGATGGCGGTGCTCCAGTTCGCCTTCGACCCCGACGAGCCGGACTCCGTGCACGACCCGGGGCGCCACCGCGAGCACCAGGTGCTCTACACCGGCACGCACGACAACGACACGCTGCTCGGGTGGTGGGCCTCGTTGCCGGACGCGCGCCGTGGGCTTGCGCTCGACGCGCTGCGCGGCGTGCCGGGGCGCGAGCTCGAGTGGCGGATGGTCCGGCTCGCGCAGGCCTCGGTGGCGCGGCTGTGCATCGTCCAGGTGCAGGACGTGCTCGGGCTCGGCTCCGAGGCGCGCATGAACCACCCGGGCCGGGAGACGGGGCAGTGGCGCTGGCGCCTCGAGCGCGGGCAGCTGACCCGCCGGCACGCCGACCGGCTGCGCGCGGTGAGCGAGGAGGCCGGGCGGGTGCGCTCGTGAGCAACGCCGGCGGGGCGCTCGTCGCGCTCGGGGACTCGATCACGTGCGCCGCCGAGGGCGAGGCGATGCTCGGGCTGCCGTTCCGGTCGTGGACGGCCTGGCTGGCCGACGCGCTCGGGCTGTCGCTCGTGAACCTCGCCTCGGACGGGGCGACGGCGCACGAGGTCTGCGAGCAGGCCGCGCTGGTACCGGAGGACCCGGCGGCGCTCACCGTCGTCTACGTCGGCGTGAACGACGCCCGCTCCCCGGCCTGGGATCCGGCCGCGTTCGAGCGCGACCTTCGAGCGGCGCTGGCGATCGTGCGCCCGCGCTGCGACGCGCTGCTCGTGGGGACCGTCCCCGTGGACCTCGGCCGTCCCACCGCCGCGCCGAAGCCGGTGGCGGCGAACGGGATCGTGCGCGCGGCGGCCGCCTCTGCGGGCGCGGTGGTCGCCCCCTTCGACGACCTCGCCGGAATGGAGCTCGTGCTCCCGGACCGCGTGCACATGACCGCGGCCGGCCAGGTCGAGCTGGCGCGGCGGGCGCTCCTGGCGCTCGGCCGGGAGGGCGCGCTCCCCTCCCCCGACCGCTCCCCCGCGTCGCGGCGGGCTTGGCGGCGGCGCTCGAGGCGCCTCGACCTGCGCGACCGGGCCCGGATCGCGCGCGAGGCTGCGGCGATGCACGCGTGATGTGCGAGCGCCCGCTCGCCGCGCCCCGCGGGGGCCTGCGGCGCTCGCGCAACGCCGGGAGGCCTGCGCGCCGCAGGCACCCGAGCGCCCGCGCGAGCCGGCGCGCGCGCACGGAGTAGCGTGCGGACGGCCGTGCACCGCCTTCGCCTGATCGCCCTGCGCCTCCGGGCCCGCGGTCGCCTGCGGACGGGCCGCGGCGTGCGGATCGGGCGCGGGGCACGGCTGGCGGTGACGGGCGGCGGCTCGGTCGCGCTCGCCGACGGCGTCGTGCTCGGCGAGCGCGCGCGTTTCGACGTGGACGGCGGGACGGTCGCGATCGGGCCCGGCACCCGGATCGGCGACGGCTTCGTCGTGGTCTGCCACGAGCGGGTGACGCTCGGCGCGCGGGTACGGGCCGGCGACGACGTCGTCCTCCAGGACGTCGCCCGCGTCTTCGCCGACCCCGAGCGCCCGATCCGCGAGCAGGGGCTCGTCACCGCGCCGGTCGCGGTCGGCGACGACGCCGTGCTCGGCGCGCGCGCGGTGGTCGAACGCGGCGTGCGCGTGGGCGACGGCGCGGCGGTCGAGGCCGGCGCACGGATCACCGCGGACGTCGCGGCCGGCGCGACCGCGGCCGGGGTGTCGGCGCGGGTGAGCCCGGGGTGACGGAACGACGGAGGTGAACGGAGCGTGAGCCGAGCCGCCCCCCACCACGTGGCGGATCCTCCCGCTCAGTCCCGGAAGATCCGTCTCGAGGCTCCATCTCCCGAGCGCTGAGGGCGAACCGGGACGGATCGTGCACCGGGAACGAGGAG
>JALOLQ010000250.1 GCA_025455895.1 Solirubrobacteraceae bacterium | reverse complement strand
CGTCGTGGCGCACCGCGGTGCCCGCGGCGCAGACCTGCATGCCCTCGATCGCGATGTCGACCGGCAGCGGCGCGCTGTCCGGCACGGCCATGCCGACGGCCTGGGCGATCCGCCCCCAGTTCGGGTCGCCGCCGTGCAGCGCCGTCTTCACGAGCGGCGAGTTGGCCACCGCGCGGGCGGCGCGCTCGACGCTCGGGCCGTGCCCGCCGCGCACGACGACGCGCCCGGTGCGCTCGGCGCCCTCGCCGTCGCGCACGATCATGAGCGCGAGGCTGCGCAGCAGCGCGTCGAGCGCCGCGCCGAAATGCCGCTCGGCGTCCGAGAGCGGCTCGACGGCGACGCCGCTGCGCCCGCTGGCGATGAGGATCACGGTGTCGTTCGTGGAGAGCTGCCCGTCGACGCTGATGCGGTCGAAGCTGCGCTTGACGGTCACGCCGAGCAGCAGGTCGGCGGTCTCGGGCGCGAGGACGGCGTCGGTCTGCACGAAGCACAGCATCGTCGCGAAGCTCGGCTGGATCATCCCGGCGCCCTTGGCCTGGGCGCTGAGGCGCACGGTCCCGCCCTCGAGCTCGACCTCGAGCGACGCCCGCTTCTCGAACGCGTCGGTCGTGCTGATCGCCTCCTGGAAGTCCGGCGTGCCGTCGGGGCGCAGCTCGGCGCGCGCGGCGGCGAGGCCCTTGACGACGGCGCGCCCGTCGAGCGGCACGCCGATCACGCCGGTCGAGCAGACGGCGACCCGGTCCTCGGGCACCCCCGCGGCCATCGCCGCGGCCCCCTGCATCTTGGCCGCCTCCTGGTAGCCGAGCGAGCCGGTGGCGGCGTTCGCGTTGCCGCTGTTGACCGCGACGACGCGCAGCGCGTCGAGCCGGGCGTGCTCGCGCGTGACGAGCACCGGCGCGGCCTGCACGCCCGAGCGGGTGAAGCGCGCCGCGCTCACGGCGTCGGACGCGTCGCAGACGAGCAGGCCGACGTCACGCCCGCCCGAGGGCTTGATCCCCGCGGCCACCCCGGCGGCCCGGAAGCCGTCCGGCAGCGCGTCGCCGGGCACCTCGCGGGTTCCCTCGGGGAGCGGCGCCCAGCGGCTCGTCAGCGCGCTCACGCCGGCAGCCCTTCGGTCTCCGGGTACCCGAGCATGAGGTTCAGGTTCTGGATCGCCTGTGAGGAGGTGCCCTTCCAGAGGTTGTCGATCGCCGCGAACACGATCACCCGGCCGGTGCGCGCCTCGGCGTGCGCGAAGATCCGGCAGTGGTTCGTCTCGCGGACCTCGCGCACGCCGGGCGGCGCATCCACGACCTCGACGAACGGCTCGCCGGCGTAGGCCTCGGCGTAGAGCGCGGCGAGCGCGGCCGCCGACACCGGCTCGGCGGGCGTCACGTAGCAGGAGGTCAGCTCGCCCTCGTCGATCGGGACGAGGTGCGGCACGAAGGTCACCGGGACGGGCGCGCCGAGCGCCGCCAGCTCCTGCTCGATCTCCGGGGTGTGGCGGTGCCCGCCGACCTTGTAGGGCCTCACGTTCTCGGTGACCGAGACGAAGTGCGTCGTCTGCGTGGCGGCGCGGCCGGCGCCGCTGACGCCGGTCTTCGCGTCCACCACGACGTCGCGCACGAGGCCCGCCCGGGCGAGCGGCGCGAGCGCGAGCAGCGCGGCGGTCGGGAAGCAGCCGGGGTTGGCGACGAGGTCCGCGCCGCGGATCGCCTCGCGGTGCAGCTCGGTGAGGCCGTAGGCGGCGCTGCCGAGCAGCGCGGGCGCCTCGTGCGGCACGTACCAGGCCTCGTAGGTCGCGCGGTCGGTGAGGCGGAAGTCCGCGCTGAGGTCGACGACCTTCACCCCGCGCTCGCGCAGCCCGGCCACCACCGGCGCGGCGGCGCCGTGCGGGTAGGCGACGATCGCCGCCTCGACGTCGGCGTGGCGGTCGAGGTCGAGCTCCTCGAGCACCGCGTCGACGCGATGCTGCGGATAGAGCTCGCTCAGGCGCCGCCCGGCGTCCGAGCGCGAGGTGAGCGGCCCGAGCGCCAGGCGCGGATGGCGCGCCACGAGCCGCGCGGCGATCGCGCCCGCGTAGCCGGACGCGCCGGCGATGAGCACGCGCGGCTCAGCCACGCAGCTCGCCTCCGAGCTGCTCGGTGACCGCGGCGACGATCCGCTCGCGGACCGGCAGCACGTCCTCGTCGGTGAGCGTGCGGTCGGGCGCGCGGAACTCGACGTGCAGCGCCAGCGAGACGCGCCCCTCCCCCACCTGGTCGCCGCGGTAGACGTCGAAGACCTCGGCGCCCGTCACGAGCGGCGCTCCGGCCTCGCGCACCGTCGCGGCGACGCGCTCGGCGGCGACGTCCGCGGGCACGATCACGGCGAGGTCCTGGCGCAGCTCGGGATGGCTCGTGAGGTCGGCGTAGTGGGCGACCGGCGCGCCGTCGTTCGCGCGCACGACGACGGCGCCGAGATCGAGCGCGAACACGGCCACGGGCCCGTCGAAGTCCCACGCGGCGGCGACCTGCGGGTGCAGCTCGCCGAAGAAGCCGAGCGCCGCGCCGTCGACCGCCCGGACCTCGCCGGCGCGCCCGGGGTGCAGGAACGGCCGTGTGGCCTGGACCGGCGTCCACGCGACGCGCAGCGTCCCGAGCACCGCCTCCACGAGGCCCTTGGCGGTGAGCACGTCGGCCTGCGGCGGCTCGGGCTCGGCCCAGGTCGCCGGGCGCGCCGCGCCGGTGACGAGCGCGCCCAGGGCGTGGTGCTCGTCGGCGGGGGTCGGTCCCGTCTCCCCCTCGGGGCGCGCCCGGTAGACCGCGCCGGACTCGAACAGCGCGAGGTCGGCGTGCCCGCGCGCGGCGTTGTGCGCCGCGACGTCGAGCAGCGATCCGAGGATCGTCGGGCGCAGGATCGACTGCGCCTCGCTCATCGGGTTCTCGAGCTCGACCACGCGCCGCATCGGGTCGCCCTCGGGCAGCAGCAGGCGGTCGAGCAGCGACGGGGCCGCGAACGACCAGCCCACCACCTCGAACAGGCCGCGCCCGGCGAGGACGTCCTCCGCGCGGCGCCTCAGCCGCTGCGCGGGCGTGAGCGCGCCCGCGTGGTGCGTGCGGTTCTCGTGGATCGTGGAGGGCAGCCGGTCGACGCCGTCGATCCGGGCGACCTCCTCGATCAGGTCGGCCTCGCGGGTCACGTCGAGCCGCCGCCAGTGGGGGACGGCGACGTCCAGCCCGTCCTCGGCCTCGCCGGCGGAGAACCCGAGCGCGGTCATGATCGCCGCGCAGCGCTCGCGCGCGATCGGCGCGCCGAGCAGGCCGCTCACCCGCGCGTCGCGCAGCCGGATCACGCGCGGGGCGGGCCCGGGGCCGCCGACGTCGATCGTGCCGGGCACGAGCCGCGCGCCGGTGAGCTCCAGCATCAGCCGGGTGGCGACGATCTGCGCCTCGAGCGCCCCCTCCGGGGAGAGGCCCTTCTCGAACCGCGAGGAGGCCTCGCTGCGCAGGCCGAGCAGCGTCGAGGTGCGGTTGATGCTCGGGCCGTCCCAGGTCGCGACCTCCATCAGCACGCGCGTGGTGCCCTCGTGCACCTCCGAGCGCTGCCCGCCCATCACGCCGGCGATCGACGTCGGCCCGTCGGCGTCGGCGATCAG
>JALOLQ010000249.1 GCA_025455895.1 Solirubrobacteraceae bacterium | reverse complement strand
GCATGCTCGCCGCGCTGCTCGAGCGCGGCTACCGCTGGGCGTTCGTCTCCAACGCCGACAACCTCGGCGCGACGCTCGACCCGCGGATCCTCGCCTGGATCGCCGCCGAGGAGATCCCGTTCCTCATGGAGGTCGCCGACCGCACCGAGGCCGACCGCAAGGGCGGGCACCTCGCGCAGCGCCCCGGCGGCGGCCTCGTGCTGCGCGAGATCGCCCAGACGCCCGCGGAGGACGTCGAGGCCTTCCAGGACATCACCCGCCACCGCTACTTCAACACGAACACGATCTGGCTCGACCTCGAGCGCGTCGCCGCGGACCTCGAGGGCGACCACGTCATCGAACTGCCGATGATCGTGAATCGCAAGACCGTCGACCCGGCCGACGCGTCCTCGCCGAAGGTGATCCAGCTCGAGACGGCGATGGGCGCGGCGATCGCGGCGTTCGAGGGCGCCCGCGCCCTGCGCGTGCCGCGCACGCGCTTCCGGCCGGTGAAGACGACCGACGACCTGCTCGTGCTGCGCTCGGACGCCTTCACCACCGACGCGGGCGGCCACGTCGTCCTGGCCGGCGGCCGCGACCGGGCGCCGCTCGCCGTGCTCGATCCGGCGCACTACAAGCTGATCGCGGACTTCGAGGCGCGCTTCCCCCACGGCGCGCCCTCGCTGCGCGAGGCCGAGCGGCTGACCGTCACCGGGGACGTGACCTTCGGCGCGGGCGTCGTCGTGCGCGGCGAGGCGACGGTCAGCGGGCCGCAGCCGGTGCCCGACGGCGCGGCGCTCGGGGGCTGAGCGCGTTCAGGCGATCGCGTGCTCGGCGAACTCCACGGCGCTCGTCGCCACGGACACCGCGCGTTCGCGCTCGAGCGGGTCGTCGGCGAACTCGTCGTAGCGCAGCTCGGTCGCCCAGGGCGTCAGCCACTCCACCTCGAGGTCGTCGGGCAGGTCGAGCCCGAGCGCGGCCGCCTGCTCGACGAGGAAGCGGAGGTCGTGGGTCCGGCGCAGCTCCCAGCCTCGAGCGACGAGCAGCCCCTTCAGTGCCTTCTCCACGGCCTGTTGCGCGTGGAACCCGAGGATCGCGTCCGCGATCCGGCCGCGTTGATGCAGGACGACGAGCGCATCGAGGTCTTCGCGGGCCTTCCGGACAAGCGTCCGGGCGAAGTCGTTCTCAGGCATCGGCGACGACACGGCCCTCGGCCAGGGCACGGGCCACGGTCGACCCTTTGACCCGGGCGCGCTCGGCGGCCTGCGCCTCGCTCATGACGAGCACGTCGACGGGCACGCCGAGGGGAGGGAGCGCAGCACGCAGTCGCGCCGCTTCGCGGGTCCGGTGCTCGACCTCACGCTCGATGACCAGGAAGTCGAGGTCGCTGTCGCGTCCGGCGCCGCCACGGGCGTATGACCCGAAGAGGATCACGCGGGCCGGAGCCTGCGCGGCCTGAGCGAGAATCCGTCCGCACCGCTCGATGTCCCGGCTGCTGACCACGCCGGAGACGATACCCGCGCCTCACCCGGGGCGCTCAGGCCGGCTCGCGGCCCTCGCGCAGGTCCTCCAGCCGGTCCCTGCGGGCCTGCTCGCGCTCGGACTGCTCCAGCGCGCGGAACAGCAGGTAGGCGAGCGCGACGCCCATGATCACCATCTGCTCGAGCGTCATCAGCTCGCCGGCGAGCTGCTGGTCGCCGTCGACGGTGAGGCCCCAGATCGGGGCGCGGTCCTGGTAGTACGGGTAGATCGAGTCCGGGGCGAAGGTCAGGCCGATCCCGAGGACGCCGACGCCGAGCTTCGTCGCGAGCATGTAGGCGATCGGGCCCATCACGCCGCTGTGGAAGCGCGAGCGGATCGGCGAGAGCAGCTGCCACCAGTAGAGGAGCCCGACGCTGAGGAACATCACGTGCTCGAGCACGTGGACCGTCTCGTTCTCCAGCGCCGCGTCGTACAGCGCGGGCACGTGCCAGACCCACATCACGGCGATGTAGAGCACGACCGCGACCGCCGGGTGCATGAGCGGGCCGAGCGCCCGCTCGAGCGCCTGCAGGCGGCGCGTGGCGGGACGCAGGATGATCTTCGTGAGCCCGAGGATCAGGCAGATCGGGACGACGTCCAGCAGGATCACGTGCTGGAACATGTGCATCGTCAGCGCCTGCTCGGCGAGCCCGTCCACCGGCGAGGCGAGGGCGACCGCGAGGCTCGCGAGGCCGGTGAGGTAGCTCAGCAGCCGCCACACCGGCGCCGCCTTCGCCCCGTGCTCGCGGCGCACCCGCACCCAGCGCGGCAGGTAGAGCCACGCGAGCAGCGCGATCAGCAGCAGCGGGCCCGGGTCGAAGGTCCACGCGTAGTCGGCGGCGGCGCCCAGCGGCGTCCACGGATCGGTCACGCCCACGGGGGTCCATCGTCGCAGACCGGTGGTGGCGCCGTGCCCCGGGGCGCGGCACCGTCGGGCGATGCGCCCGCGCGACCTGCTCGACCTGCTGCTCCCGGCGACGTGCTGGTCCTGCGGGGCCCCCGCCGGGCCGGTCGCCGCGCCGCTGTGCGCCGCGTGCGCGCGGGCGCTGCCGTGGCTCGGGCCCGGCGAGGCGCTCACCCGGGGGCGCGCCGTGGGGCGCTCGTTCGCGCCGCTCGCCCACGCCGGGCCGGCGCGCGATCTCGTCCACGCGCTGAAGTTCCGCGACGCGCCCGGCGTCGCCCGCCTGATGGCCGCCCACGTCGTCCTGCGCCTGCCGCGCGGACTGGTCGTGCCGGGCGTCGTGCTCGTGCCCGTGCCGGCCCACCCGGGGCGCCGGCGGCGCCGCGGCTACGACCACGCCGACGCGCTGGCCCGGGCGATCGCCGAGCGCACCGCCGTGCCGGTGGACCCGCTGCTCGAGCGGCGCTCCGGATCCGGCGAGCACCAGCGCGGCCGCACGCGCACGGGGCGCCTGGCGGGCGGCGGGCCGGACGTGCGCGCCCGCCGCGCCGCCCCGCCGCGCTGCGTGCTGGTCGACGACGTGCGCACCACGGGGGCGACGCTCGAGGCGTGCGCCCGGGCCCTGCGCCGGGCGGGTGCCCGGCGGGTCGACGCCATCGCCTACGCCCGCGTGGCGTGAGCGCTTTGTGAATGGGACCGCGGTAGCATCGAAGGTCCCTCACCCCTGTCCCGAGAGGAGTCCCATGCGGATCGAGGTCACCGGTCTGAACGTCGCCATCACGGACGAGCTGCGCGAGCAGGTCGACAAGCGCTTCGAGAAGCTCGGCCGGATGGTCTCCGACCTCGCGACGCTCGACGTGATCCTCTCCGAGGAGAAGAACCCGTCGATCGCCGCCTCGCAGAAGGCGGAGGGCAATCTCCACGTCAAGGGCGCGACGCTCAACGCGAAGGCCGCGACCGGCGAGATGCGCACCGCGATCGCCGAGGTCGCCGAGGAGCTCCAGCGCCAGATGCGCAGGCGTCAGGACAAGACGCGCCCGGACAAGAAGGGCGGCACGCCCTCGATCCGCTACGCCGAGGCCGTCGCCGAGGCGCCCGAGACCCCGTAGAACCCGGCGTTCGCCGGGCATTCCGGCGGCGTTTGCGGGACCCGCCCGCCGCTATCCTGCCGCGCATGGGTCTCCTCGAGCGGGCGCTGAACATCGGCGAGAGCAAGCAGTTCAAGCAGTACGAGAAGCGCGT